>JALYWZ010000979.1 GCA_030852505.1 Myxococcota bacterium
GCGTTGGCCGGGGCGCCGCCCGTCGGCGAGCCGGTGACGCCGCCCGTCGCGGCCGGCGTGCCGCCGCCGGGAGATTCACTGCTGCTACAGGCAGCGAACGCGAAATAGAGAGCAAAACACAGCGTTCGCGGGGGTACACGGAGGTCTTTCATCGCCAATCCTTTGGTACGCAAATTTTCGAAACCGAGAGCGCTAACCCGCGACTTCGCACCTTTCGAGCTCGAAGCTCGAAACCGGTCCTTCATAGATCAGTCCGCGCTCGGGGCGAGCCCGATCCGCGAATTGTACTGAACCTCCGGTCTTGAAGAAGCCCTCGGCGTCGAAGGCGTTCGCCGTGAGGTCCAGGCGCTTCCAGTAACCGGGGGTGACGTTCGGTCCCCGAACGCGCGCCTCGAAGTGCTCACCGTGAGGCACCAGCTTGAGCTCCGTGCCTGGTAGCGGCAGCCCGATCACGCCGGCGTGATCGACCAGAAAATGGCCGGCAACGGCCAGCGGCGCCGTCTCGGCCATACCCCACGACGAGAGCACGGGCACGTCGCGGTCGACCGTCTCGGTCGCGATGCGCTGCAGCGAGTCGAACACGTCTTCTTGCAGCAGGCCCGCGCACAGGATCAACTTCACGCGCCGGAAGAAGCGCTGGCGAAAGGGCTCGTCGCGCTCGAGGGACGCCGCGAGCAGCTCGCACGCTTCCGGCACGCTCAGATACACCGTCGGAGCGACGTCCTTGAGCGTGGCCAGCGTCTCCTCGAAGTCCGCGGGCTCGGGCCCACCGCGGTCGATGTAGAGCACGCCGCCGTTGCGCAGCGCGAGGTTGAAGCCGAGATTGCCCCCGAACGCGCCGGACCACGGCAAGCCGTCGATCAGCACCGGCAGCTCGCCGATGAACGGCCAGAGCTGCGCGATCGCGCTCTGGTTCGAGCACAGCATGCGCTGCGTGGTCGTCACGCCCCGCCACCCGCCCGCTGCGTCCTGGCCGAGCACGATCTTGGCGACGGTGTCCGGCTTGACCGAGGCGTAAGCGCGAGCCACGAGCGGCTGGCGATCCGCCGCGAGCGAAGCGAAAGCCAGCGTCCCCTCCGGCGGGTCTTCGCCTCCGACCACGAGCGGGCCGTCGAACGACTGGCGGATCACCGGGAGCGCTGCTTGCTCCTGCTCGGACACGTAGACGAGGCTCGGCTCGAGCAGCTGCAGCACCGCGCTCAAATCCTGATCGCGAAGACCCGTCGGGATCGTCGCGACGGGGATGCCCGCATGCAGGCAGGCGAGCATCAACAGCGCATGCTCGATGCTGTTCTCGGAGAGGATCGCGATCGGGCGCGCCGAGGAGAGCCGCTTCTCGAGCAACCAGGCGGCGATGCGCCGAACGCGCAGCCGCGCCTGGCCGTAGGTCAGGTGACGCCACGAGCCGCGGGCGGAACGCTCGACCAGAAGCGAGCGCCCGGGAAGCAGCTCCGCCCAGTATTCGAGGAACTCGCCCGTGCAGCGGGCATAGTCGCTGAGCTCACGCTGAGAACGCACGAGGACGCCACCGCGGGAGCGCCTCACCGAGACGGCGGCCGGAGCGAAGGACGGTCTTAACTTGCGGCTGACTTGGGTCAAAATTGCGAGAAGAAGTTCCAGATCGTGGCTCCGGAGTTCGGAGCGGGGGTGTGCGGGCCGTTGAACTCACACCAGGTCACCGGGTAGCCCGGCATGCAGCCCTGGTAGCTCACGCAGTTGCACGGTTGGTTGCTCGAGTTGAGGCCGTCACACCAGCTGGGCGAGACCGGCATCGTCTGGTCGCTGCATTGGTTGCGCTCGACGAACACGTCGCGACCTGCTCGGCCGCCGTCGATGGCGACGACCGTGTCGTCGTCCCCGTGGAAACCCATCACCGCCACGGGCTGAGTGCCATCTTCGCAGCCGGCGACCTGGATGTTGCCGGCCTGCGGCGCGATAGCGCGCATGATTCCGCTGCCGCACCCCACCGCGAACGACATCATGCCGCCGAAGCTGAAGCCCGTCGAAAAGATCCGGTTTTCGTCGATACACAGCTCGGCGCGGAAGCGCGTCATCATGGCTTCCAAGAACTTCAGATCGCGGCCGTTGCTGTTGGCCCAGCCGAGGTTGTTGCCCTGAAACGGCAGCCCCTCCGCCGAGACGAAGATCGCGCTTCCGTTCGCCTCGCGCTCGAGCCCGTAGTAGCCGCCCTTCGCCACCTGCTCGGCCGAGCCGCCGAGCGGATGCCAGCCGAAGATCAAGCGGTACGGGTGGCTCGCGTCGTAGTCGTCCGGGACGTCGAGGATGTACTCGCGCGTCGTGCCGTCGACGTCGATGTCGAAGCGGCCGCTCATCGGGGCCTTGGCCGAGCCGCAACCCATGGTGGCCTTCTGGCCTCCGGCCCCGGTCGAGCTGCCCCCCCCGCTTGCCCCGCTGCCGCCGCTGCCCGTGGC
>JALYWZ010000268.1 GCA_030852505.1 Myxococcota bacterium
AGACTGCGGCGGATCCGCGGTATCTCGGCCGCGATCATCCTGCCCGACGGGCGGCTGTCCCTGGTCCTGAACCCGCAGGAGTTGCTCGCGACCGCGCTCGAGTTGCCGGACACCACCGGGTTCTTGCAGGCGACGCAGCAAGCGGCGACGCGGCGCCGGGTCTTGCTCGCTGACGACTCGCTCACGACCCGCACGCTCGAGCGCAACATCCTCGAGTCTGCGGGTTACGAAGTGATGACGGCCCCGGACGGCCGGGCCGCGCTCGAAATGCTCGAGAAACACGGCGCCGATCTGGTGCTGAGCGACGTGGAGATGCCGGAGATGGATGGGCTCGGGCTGGTGGCGGCGATCCGCGCCTCCGCGCGCTTTCGCGCATTGCCCGTCATATTACTGACGGCTCTCGACGCACCGGATCACCGCCAGAGAGGGCTCGATGCAGGAGCCGATGCATACTTGGTCAAGGGGGCCTTCGATCAATCACGGTTGCTCGAGACCATCCGCCAACTCCTATGAACGGGCGACGCAAAGGGTGAGCCGAACATGATCCAGGCGCTCCTCGCCGAAGACTCGAAGACCACTGCCGAGCTCTTGCGACAGATGCTGGAATCCGATCCAGGGATCCGCGTCGTCGGGACCGCCGTGAACGGGGAAGAGGCCGTGGCGATGGCGCGCGACCTCAAGCCGCACGTGATCGTGATGGACGTTCACATGCCGCTCGTCAACGGCTTCGAGGCAACGCAGCGGATCATGACGGAGTTCCCCATTCCGATCATCATCGTGTCGTCCACCGTAGACGTGCACCAGAAGGCGGTGTCGATGAAGGCGCTCGAGCTCGGGGCGCTGGCGCTGATGGAAAAGCCCAAGGGCCCGGGCCACTCCGAGTTCGAGGCGGAATGCCGGCATTTCCTGTCGACCGTGCGCGCGCTGTCGGCAGTGAAGGTGGTGCGGCGCTGGGCCAACCACAACGTCGCGGCTCGCCCTCGTACCCCCAGTACGAGCCCAGGGCGCGCGCTGGCCGAGGTCGTCGCGATCGCGGCCTCCACCGGAGGGCCCGCGGCATTGCACCGGTTGCTCTCCGCGGTGCCTCCCAACTTCGACGCACCGGTGCTGATCGTGCAGCACATGGCGGCGGGCTTCATCGAGGGGTTCGCGGAGTGGCTCGACGCCGGCACGCGGCTCAACGTGCGCGTCGCGCGCCACGGCATGCGGCTCGAGAGCGGGACGGTGTACGTCGCGCCGGACGATCGCCAGCTCGGGCTCTCCGATCCGCACACCATCGAGGTGAGCGCGGAGCTGCCGATCGACGGCTTCCGCCCTTCCGGCACGCACCTGTTCCGCTCGGTGGCAGCGCACTACGGCAGTAAGGCGCTTGGGGTCATCCTGACCGGCATGGGACGAGACGGCGTGGAGGGGCTGCGCCAGCTGCGCGGCGCAGGCGGACGGGTGATTGCACAAGACGAGGCGACGAGCGTGGTGTTCGGGATGCCCGGCGTGGCCGTGGCGGCGGGCCTCGCGCACGAGGTGCTACCACTCGAGCTGATCGGCCCCCGCCTCGGGGAATGGGTCATGACACGGACGAGGAGCGTGTAGTGAAAGTGGTACGTGTACTGGTGGTCGAGGACAGCCCGACCCAAGCCCAGGAGCTGTCGCTGCTCCTGGAATCCGAGGGCTTCGTCGTCGAGATCGCGAAGAACGGTGAGATTGGGCTCGAACGTGCGACCCGGGAGCGCTTCGATCTGATCCTGAGCGACGTGGTGATGCCGGGCATCGACGGCTACGAGCTGTGCCGGCAGATCAAGGCCGACCCCACGAGGCGCAGCCTGCCCGTCGTGCTCTTGACCTCGCTTGCCGAGCCGATGGACGTGATCCGCGGCCTCGAGTGCGGCGCCGACAACTTCGTGACCAAGCCGTACGACGCGGCTTACCTGATCGGCCGGATCCGGCGCTTGCTCGACGACATCGCGCTGCGCGGAGAGCGCAAGGTGGCGGTCGGGGTCGAGGTGGTGCTGCTCGGGCGCCGCTTCACGATCAACTCCGATCGCGAGCAGATGCTCGACCTCTTGATGTCGACCTTCGAAGAGGTGCTGCGCTCGCGCCAGCGCGAATACGAGACGAAGCTCACGGAGCAGACGCTGCGCGAGTCCCACCGGCTCTTGCAGTCGGCCCTCGACGCGCTGCCGGAGCAGATCGCGATCGTCAACCAGAAGGGCACGATCGTGGCGGCCAACGCGCAGTTTCGCAAAGCGGTGGGCGACGGCGGCGGCGTGGGCCAGCCCTACATCCGGATCTGGACCCAGGCCTACGGTGCCGACGCGGAGTACGCGAAGCAGGTACAGACCGGGATCGGCGAGGTGCAAAACGCCGACCGCGCCTCGTTCACGCTCGAGTACCCGATCGGCGACGGCAGGGACCAGCGCTGGTTCGCCCTGCGCGCGAGCCGCTTTCCGGATCGTGACGAGCGGCTCTTGGCCGTGGAAAATCAGGACATCACCGCGCGCAAGCGGCTCGAAGATCAGCTTCGCCACTCGCAGAAGCTCGAGGCCGTCGGCCAGCTGGCGGGCGGCGTGGCTCACGATTTCAACAACTTGCTCGCGGTGATCCAGAGCTACGGTCAATTCCTCGCGCAGGACCTGCCGGCCGACGATCAGAAGCGGCAGGACGTCGATCAGATCCTGTTCGCCGCGGACGCGGCCACTGCTCTCACGCGGCAGCTACTCGCCTTCAGCCGCCAGCAGGTGATGAAGCTCGAGGTGCTCGACCCGAACGCCGTGATCCGCGAGCTCGAGAAGATGTTGCGCCGGCTGATCGGCGAAGACATCGAGTACGTCGCGGTGCTCGACGCCTCGGCTGGCCGCATCAAGGCCGACGCCGGACAGATGCAGCAGATCCTGATGAACCTGGTGGTCAACGCTCGCGACGCGATGCCTGACGGCGGGAAGCTCACGATCGAGACCACCAATTGCGTGCTCGGAGAAGACTACGAGCGCACGCACGCGGGCGTCGTACCCGGGGAATACGTGGCGATCTCGGTGACCGACACCGGGACGGGTATGGACGCCGAGACGCAGGCGCGGATCTTCGAGCCGTTCTTCACGACCAAGGGTCTGGGTAAGGGCACCGGCCTCGGGCTCTCGACCGTTTACGGTATCGTGCAGCAGAGCGGCGGCCACGTCTGGGTCTACAGCGAGGTGGGTCGCGGCACGACCTTCCGGATTTACCTGCCGCTCGTCGAGGAAGTGACGGACAGCAAGCGCCCGGCGACGCGCTCGGATCCCGTGCGCGGCTCGGAGTCCGTGCTGGTCGTCGAGGACAACGAGGCCGTGCGCGTGGCGATCTGTCGGATCTTGCGGCGCGCCGGCTACCGCGTGCTCGAAGCGGGCAGCCCGAACGACGCCAAGCAAAAGTGCAAGCAACACGAGGGTACGATCGATCTGCTGATCACCGACGTGGTGATGCCGCAGATGAGCGGCCCCGAGCTCGCGCAAGAGCTCGCCGCGCTGCGACCGGAGATGAAGATCCTGTTCATGTCGGGCTACTCCGGCAACGCCATCACCCGCCACGGTGTGTTGAGCGAAGGCGTGATGTTCTTGCAGAAGCCGTTCACGCCCGCCTCGGTCACGCACACGGTGCGCGAGGTGCTGGCGGCTCCCAAAACACCGCTCACTGATAAGACTTTGTGAGATTTAGCCGCAAAGGCGCAAAGGTCGCAAAGACTCGCAGTCTTTTAGGGGGGAGCACTGCGTGGCTCAGCGCGGCGGAGTGACGGCGCTTTGGGACGCTCTATTTTTTGGTGAGCTTGGTGACGGTGTCCCAGGTGCGGGTGGTGATGTCTTTGCCGAAGGTTTTTTCGAGGAGGGTCATGAAGACGGGGCCCTTCGGGCCGGTGACGTAGGCGCTGAACACTTCGGTGCCTTCGAGGCTTACGATCTTGGCGCCGTCGAGCTCGATCGGGAGCTTGGGCGCGGGCTTCGGCGGGCGCCGGAGGAACGTGATCACGCGCTTCGATCCCGGTGAAAGCCGGACGCCGCGGTAGGGCTCCGACTCGAGCAGCGCCGCGAGGTCGTCGATCGAACGCACCAGAGTCGGGAACGCGCGCTTCATGTCCGCCGCGATCGCGGCCTCGACCTTCTTCTCCAAGGTCGCGATCGACGCCGAGCGCGCGTCGAACACGACGTTGCCGCTCGAGAGCACGGTCACCACGTTACTGAAGCCGGCCTTCTCCAGGCACTTCTTCAGCGCAGGCATGCTGCAGTTCATCGGGCTCACCCCTCTCAGCAACGCGGCGTAACGCATGTAAAAACTTTGTAAGCTTTTGTCGCCAAGGCGCAAAGGGGCGCCAAGAGTCGCCAAGGATTTTATGGGGGTCGCACTGCGCACCCAGCGAGGCGGAGTGACGGCTTTGGGAGTTTTTGCCGCAAAGGCGCGAAGGGCGCGAAGACGTGCAAAGGATTGCGACGTGGGTTTCTAGAAGAGGCCGATGGCGGCGAGGCCGGGTTGGCCATCGTTGAGGGTGGGGACGATGGCCATGGTGGGCGGGAGCAGGCCGGAGCCGAGGGGCTCGGGGCCGCGCTTGGAATAGTGGAGGAACCACGGCAGTCCGACGCCGATGCCTCCGCCGACGAGCAGGCCGGCGATCACGTCGCTCGCCCAATGACGATCGGACATCAGGCGCATGCTGCCGACGGTGAGCACGCTCGCGCCCATCACCGCGCAGATCGCGATGTCCGGTGCGCCGCCGCCGTAGAGCGGCAAAAACTGGTGGTGCATGCAAGCCATGCCGGCGCCGACCGCCGACATCGAGGTGTGGCCGCTGATGAAGCTCGGGCCGGCGCTCGAGCATTGGAACTCGGCGTTCGGGTCGTGGCTACAGCCGTACTGAGATGGACGCGTGCGCCCGACCGTGAGGTGCGCGAGCCGCGTCATGAAGAAGGCCAGGCCGATACCTTGCCAGTTGATCATGCTCAGCTGCCACGCGACCTCGAAGTTGCCGTTGTCGAACAACAGCGGGGTGACGATACCGTCGAAGAAGGAGAAGTACTGAGTGCCGTACCAGAGGTAGTCGCTGTTGGACGCGATGCTCTCCGCCTTTGCGGAGTCGTTGACGCGAAACAGATCGCGCGCGGCGCTATCGAACAACACAGGTCGCCGGTAGCGCGAGTCCGGGTAATCGGGCCCGCCGAACTCGATGTACACGTTCACCCCCGAGGTGATGCCGGCGGCCGCGTACTGCCAGAGCCGGAACTTCGGATACTTCCAGACCAGCCGGTGCGGGCGCTTCTCGGCTTTGGTCGGCAACGCGCGCGTTTGCGCGGGCTCGGCTTTGCGCAGCGCGGGCGCTGGCTGCGGCGTCGCGAGCGCCGGCGGTGTTTCGGCGTCAGCAGCCCGGACAGCCAGCGAAACCAGCAGTGCCGTCAATCCACCGAGCCGTGGCCCACGCATCGCGGCGAGCAATCTCGCTCAGACTCGCGCTGCGTGTCCAGCGGACAGCGCAACACGGCCCTACCAGAGTAGGCGCGTGCGGCGGATGCCGGCGCCTTCGGTGTCGGCGCTGACGAAAGAGATGGTGTCGCCCTGGATCACGGGTGGCACGCCCAGGCCGCGGGAGCCGCCGAGGTCGAGCACGCGGGCGATCTCGGAGATGCCGTTTCGGTCGGCTTTGGCCACGCCGAGCAGCGACTGGCGCTCGGCTTCGAGCTCCAGCGTCAGCGCCAGCCGGCATTCGGTCGCGGCGCAGGCGATGCCGAGGGCGCCCGGTTCGGCCTCGAGCTTCCGCGTCAGGGCTTCGTGCGGCTGGTCGTCGATCACGCGAAACGAAACCGAGCTCTTCGCGCCTTCCTCGGCGTCGCGCTCGAGCCAGGCCACGCCGAAGCCCGTACCGAACCCGGAAATGGCCGGAGAAAACGAGTGCTCGCGCGTGGCCGATAGCCGGAGCTCGTCGCCGACGGGCGCGGCGTCCTGCGGGTTCAAGCGGCGAGCGTAGATGTCGGCGCGGCCGAGCGCGTCGTTGCCGCGCGCATCGGCGAACACCGCGTAGAGCGACTTGCCGTCGTATCCGAGCACGAGCTCCGAAGCGGCGCCGTCGGTCGGGCTGAGCTGGTACTCGCGCGAGGCGCGGTTCAGGCGCGGGTCGATCTTGGTGGCGTAAGCGGTGGCGTTGCCGCTGCGCGAGTCGATCCAGCCGAGCACCCAGCCGTCGCCGACCCAGGCCAAGGCAATCTCCCCGAGCGCGCCCTTCTTGCGAGTCAGCATGCGCTGGGCGTCTTTCTTGCCGTCCTTCGTGAGCAGCGTCAGGAACACCTGGGGCTCCGCCTGATCGACGCCGGCCCAGGCCACGAGCAGCTTGCTTTCGGGCCCGGGCGCCAGCGCCACCCCACCGAGTGAGTGGGCCCGCAGCGAAATCGGTGAGGCCGCAAGCGGAACCGGCTTCTCCAGGCCCTGTGCGGGCCGCTCGACCACGACCTTGGCGCGCAGCGGATCGAAGCGACCGTCCGCGGCCGGGCGGAGCAGCGGCTTCCACGGCACGGTGGCGTCGAAGTCCGTGACGTGCGCCACGAACGACTGCCCCCCTTGCGTGGCGAGCGCGAACGCTGCGACCGAATCGGTGAGCGTCAGCGCCTGGTCTTCGAGCACGCGCGGCCGCTCGCCGCCGTCCAGCCGCCGCGCAGGTGGCCGC
>JALYWZ010000980.1 GCA_030852505.1 Myxococcota bacterium
GCATAGAGCAGCGCCCAGCCGAGCGCGAGAAGGCCCGCGACCGCTGCCGCACCGAGCACCAGCCCCGCGGGCAAGCCGTCGTCGTGGAAGCCAGAGAGAGTGTCCTTGAGGCTGTCGGTGAGCTCGCTGATCTGCCCGGCCACGCCCTGCGTGCGAGCGAAACGCCCAGCCTGACCGAAGCGGTTCGCGAGGACGTACAGCTTTCCGCTGCGGGCTCCCCAGCTGTCGTTCTCGACCAGGTAGTCGATGAGACCCGCGGCGAACGCTCGGTTACCCGGATAGCGCAGCATCAAGTTCATCACCGCCGACGGATCGCCCATCGCGAACAGGCGGCCGCGGCCTGCGATGATCCCGGTCACGGCGAGCGCGGCGTCCGGTTCGCCCACGGCGGGGATCGTCAGCACGGGCGTGAGGCTCGGATGAGTGAACGCCGTGGGGTGATTGGTGACGAGCCGATCGACGCGCGCCACGATCGGATGTCGGTTCTGCTCCTGGCCGGCGACGGACTGCACCGCAGGCACGGCGATCGCGAGGTTCGGGTTGTCGCGCAGCGTCTCGGCGGGTCTCAGCGGGGCCTGGATCCGATGCACGCGATAGCGCGCGAGCACGGCCGCCCCGGCGCCGAAATCGTCCAGCACCGCGATGCGGCCACCCGCGGCGAGGAACGCGCTCAGCTGATCCGCGTCCAGCTCGACTTCGGGGTGGAGCAGCAAGACTCCGTCCTTCGGGGTGAGAGCCGAATAATCGAGGCGCGCGACGGGCTCGACCCGCGCCTCGCCGAGCCGCTCGCGCGCGAGCGTGAGCAGCTCGCTCGCGCCCTCCCAGCCGGTGTCTGCGACTTCGAACGCTGCGTTTGCGCGCTGCGTGAAGGCCAACATCCACGCGACCAAAACCACCCCGAGCGCGACCTTTCGTGCACGGACCCACATCGAGAAACGGCCGACTGTTCGGAGAACGAGGAGAACCCCCGAGCACTGGCTGCGCACCCCGGGCGCGCGCCGCGTTTTCAAATATTCCGCGGCGATGCGGCCGATCTTGGGGTTTTTGGGGGGCAGCCTAACCATCCTCTCGTTCGGACCGTACTAGATGATTGAGAACTGGCGGTACCTGAGCCCCGAAAACCCAATGGCCATCACCACCGCCGAGCGCTACGACGACCTAGACCGAACCCTCCCGGGCGAACTTGACCGAGTCAAGAGGGTCGTTACATTATCCGTTATCCTCGTGCGCTGGCTTGGGAAACGAGACTGAGCATGCTGCCTCCCTTCATCATCGAGCAGATCCGACGCCGTGAGGAAGAGCGTTGCCGCCGCGAGGCCGAGCAACCGCGGCTCGAATTGCCTCTGGACGTCTATCACCCGGTCGAGCCCAAGCGCGAAGAGCGTGAGCCGTCCGAGCGCGGCGTCGTGATCCTCGACCTCGGCTGAGTCGCAGAAGCGTCGCGGGCCAAAAGCGCAGGGCTCGACATCCAGGCGGCCTGATATAGGCTGCGCGCCGTGCGCACACCCCCCCCTGCCGGTCCCCGGCCGTCCCGACGCCAGCTCTCGTCGGCGCTGCTCCTTGCCGGACTACTCGGCGGCTGCTTCACGTCCACCGAAGGCGAGCCGCCCCCGACGGACGAGCTGTACTTCCCGGTGGGGCTCTCGCTGTTCGGCGAGACTCCGGATGGCCCCGCTTTCCTCGCGGTAGCCAACAGCGATTACGACCTCCACTACAACTCGGGGAACGTCTTCGTCCTCGACGCCGCGCGGATCCGCCAGCTCGTGCCGCGTCCGTGCGCAGTGGACGAGCAGTGCGCCGGCCTCGACGCCGAGGGCAACGATGGCGTCTGCGACAAAACGCCGAACGAGGCGAACCAGAACGCGCCGAGCTTCACGTGCATCTCGGCGCCGGACGTCGATCCGTGCCCGGGCGGGCGCCGGCGCTCGGCCGCGGATCGCTCGCTTTATCCCGGGCGCTGCGAGTATCAGCCCATCGATGCCGCGATGCGCCGGTCCGTCAAGCGGATCGGCGCGTTCGCGACGGACGTGCTGTACCAGTCGAACACCAACCCCAACGACGCGAGCAAGATGGGGCGCCTGTTCATCCCCGTTCGCGGTGACGCGACGCTGCACTGGATCGACGTCGACTCACTCGGGAACCTGAATTGCGGCGACGACGACGGCGCGTGCGACGACTTTCATCGCGTGGGCGACGATCCGGACGAGGAAAATTCCCGCGATTTGAGGCTCGATCCGGAGCCGTTCGCGCTGGCGGCGAGCGCCGAAGGGCCGGCAATCGTGGTCACCAACCGCACCACGGGCAAGGTGTCTCTGTTCGTGAACGACTGGGAGACGCGCCCGACGCTCAAGCACGCGCTCGAGGGCTTGCCGGCGTACCCCGTCGGCATCGCAGCGCTGCCGGCGCCGGCGCTCGTCCCCGCCTTGCAGGC
>JALYWZ010000269.1:0-3768 GCA_030852505.1 Myxococcota bacterium
ATGCGAGCGTGGTACCGGCCACGGACGTGGTCGTCGCGGCCGGCAGCTGGAGCTCGCTCGTCGAAGGAGCGCCCTTGCCGTCTGGCGGCGTGGTGCCGGCGCGCGGGCAGATCGTCGAGCTATCGCTACAGGCGCCGCTGTTCGACGCCGTCGTGCACGGGCCACGCTGTTACCTCGTGCCGCGCGACGACGGCCGCGTGCTGATCGGCTCGACCCTCGAGTTCGTCGGCTACAAACGCGAAGTGACGGCCGGCGCCGTGCGCGATCTGCTGGACGCGGCGATCGAGCTGTGTCCGGCGCTCGCCGACGCGCAGCTCTCGCGCAGCTGGTCGAGCTTTCGCCCGTACGTGAAGGGCGGCCTGCCGGCGATCGGCCCGACGGAAACCCAAGGGCTCGTGGTCGCGACCGGCCACCATCGCAACGGCATCCTGCTCGCGCCGATCACGGCAGAGCTCGTCGGAGCGCTGGTGCGCGGGCGGCGCCCGAGCCTCGACCTGACGGCCTTTTCGCCCGTGCGCTGAGCTTGCGCTGACTTCACTCGAGCCGGCGCGCGAGCTGATCGAGCGCGCTCGCGGCGTCGCCTTCGAGCTTGACCTCGGCCACGCCGTCGGCGCGCGTGTGACCGCGATTGACGACCGCGACGGGGATGCCGAGCCGCTCCGCCGCGCGCACGAAGCGGTAGCCGGAGAACACCATCAGGGACGAGCCTACCACCAGGAGCGAGGCTGCGCGCTCGAGCGCCGCCATCGCGCTCTCGACCCGCGCCTTGGGCACGTTTTCGCCGAAGAAGACCACGTCGGGTTTGAGCATCCCGCCGCAAGCGCAGTCGGGGACGCGAAACCCACTCGTGTCGAGCTCGCCTGGATCGGCGTCGCCGTCCGGTGCGATGCGCGCGGGCAGCGCCGTCCACCCCGGGTTCAAGCGAACGAGCTCTTCTTGCAGCGTGGCGCGCGGAGTCCGTTCCCCGCACGAGAGACACGTCACCTGATCGATGCGCCCGTGCAGGTCGACGACGTTGCGAGCGCCTGCGGCCTGGTGCAGCCCATCGACGTTTTGCGTGACGATCCCCGAGATTCGGCCCTGCCGTTCGAGGTCGGCGAGCGCCAGGTGCGCGCGGTTCGGCCGAGCTTCACCGAGCACACGGAAGCCGAGCAGGCTACGCGCCCAGTAGCGCCGGCGCGACGCTTCGGACCCCGTGAACTCGCGGAGCTGGATCGGCGGTGAGCGCTTCCAGTTGCCGCGCTCGTCGCGGTAGTCGGGGATGCCGGACTCGGTGCTGACGCCGGCGCCGGTGAGCACGAGCGTGCCGCCGCGCTCGAGAAGCGCCGAGAGTCGCTCGAGGGGCTCCGGCGTGCGCTGGCTCGCCAACATCGGTGCTCAGTCGAAGCCGTCGGGCGTGCAGCCCTTGCCGCGGCAGCCCTTGACGTCGAACGCGATCAGCTGCTGCGGGCTCTTGGCCCAGCAACCCTCGCGGGTGGTGTCGAAGCTCGCCTGGAACTTGCGCTCGCCGGAGGCCGGGTTCGGAAAGATCGGGGACATGACCTTGTCGCCGCTCTTGAACTTGAGCCGGGCCAGGAAGCGGAAGCGCGGGCTCGCCGGATCGGCGCCGCGGTAGTGATCCTGCGGGGCCAAGAAGTCGAGGCGGTACTTGAGCACGCAGTCGTCGGCTTCGACCGTGACCTTGTGGAACTCGTGCCCGTGCACGCGGTTGCCGAAGCTCGCCGTCTGCGTCCACGCGAGCGCGAGGCCCGAGCAAAGCAGGACGGCGGTGGTCAGACAGGCTCGCTGGAGGGGCTGACGCATTCCGGAGAAGATAGCGCAACGGCGCTCTGGTAGCTTTCACGCATGGTCAGGGACAACCCCGCGCTGAATCGCTTCGAGCTCGAACAGGACGGCCTCGTGGCCTTCTCTGCCTACCGCCGAGAGCCGGGGCGCATCACCATCACCCACACCGAGGTGCCGGACGAGTTCCGCGGCCAGGGCCTCGGTTCGAAGCTCGCTCGAGGGGCACTCGACCTCGTGCGCGCGAGCGGAGAAAAGCTCGTGGCGCGTTGCCCCTTCATCGCCGCCTACATCGAGAAACACCCCGAGTATCGCGACTTACTGGAGCCGCGCTGAGGCGGGTTGCGCCCGACCCGTCACGGCTCTACTTGAGCCCGCATGAAGGAGCTGGTCTCTCAATTGGTTGCTCGAGCCGACTTGAGTGAAGCGCAGGCCGCGAAGGTGGCCGAGGTGGTGCGCGGTTTCCTCGCTTCGAAGCTTCCGGAAGCGCTGCGCGGCCCGGTCGACAGTGCGCTCACCGGCCAGGCCGTGGACAGCGGTCTCGACCAGCTCAAGGGGCTGGCCGGAAAGCTGTTCTGAGCCACGACGCTCGCGCCGGCGCTCCGAGAATAGCTCAAATGCGCGAAACCACCTGGGAAAGCCGGTGGCCTGGTGGACCTGCGCGGTGCGCTCGGCTATGACCGGCCCGCGATGAGCGTTACGTACCGCGATGCGGGAGTCGATATCGACGCGGGCGACGAGCTCGTGGAGCGGATCAAGCCGCTGGCGAAGAGCACGCGGATCCCCGAGGTCGTCGCCGACGTCGGCGGGTTCGCGGGCCTGTGCGGGCTGCCGAGCGACATCGAAGATCCGCTGCTCGTGAGCGGCACCGACGGCGTCGGCACGAAGATCCAGCTGCCGTTCGCGACCGGCAAGCACGACACGATCGGCATCGACCTCGTGGCCATGAGCGTCAACGACGTGATCACGACCGGCGCGCGGCCGCTGTTTTTCCTCGACTACTTCGCGTGCGGCAAGCTCGACGTGAACATCGCGGAGCAAGTCATTTCCGGGATCGCCGAGGGCTGCCGGCAATCGGGCTGCGCGCTGCTCGGCGGCGAGACGGCAGAACACCCGGGCGGCTTCGCGGACGGCGAGTACGAGCTCGCGGGGTTCGCCGTGGGCGTGGTGTCGCGGCGCGGCGTCCTCGGGCCCCAGCGCGTGAAGGCGGGCGATCGCCTGCTCGCGGTCGCCTCGAGCGGGCTCCACTCGAACGGGTTCTCGCTGGCGCGGCGCGTGTTGCTCGAGCTCTCGGGCCTGCGGCTCGATCAGAAGTTGCCGGAGCTCGACGGCGCGAGCGTCGGCGAGGCGCTGCTCGTGCCGACCAAGATCTACGCGCGCGCGGTCAAGGCGCTGCAGAGCGCGCTCGGCGCGGACCTGCACGCGCTCTGTCACATCACGGGCGGCGGCCTGCCGGGAAACCTGCCGCGCGTTCTGCCCAAGGGCACGCTCGCCAAGATCACCGAGCAGCCGCCGGTGCCCGCGATCTTCAAGCTGATCGAGGCGCGCGGGCCGGTCGAAAAGGACGAGATGCGGCGGACCTTCAACCTGGGCGTGGGTCTGGTGGTGGTGGTCTCCGCTGCGGCGTACGAGCGAGCGCGCGAGGCGCTGGTCGCCGCGGGCGAGCAGGTGTTCGCGCTCGGCGCGGTGGAAGCGGCGGACGACGGCGCGGAGCCGAGCGTGGTCTACGTCGAGGGCTGACGTGGCGCGGCTCCGTCTCGGCGTGCTGGTCTCCGGGAACGGCACCAATCTGCAAGCGATCCTCGACGCGACGCGCGCGGGTCGGATCGATGCCGACGTGGGCGTCGTGATCAGCAACCAGCCTGGCGCCTACGCGCTCGAGCGGGCGCGGAGCGCGGACGTGAAGGCGGTGT
Organism: Myxococcota bacterium; assembly: GCA_030852505.1. Taxonomy (GTDB): domain Bacteria; phylum Myxococcota_A; class Polyangia; order Polyangiales; family Polyangiaceae; genus PMG-095. The sequence continues at coordinate 3,696 of JALYWZ010000269.1, forward strand.
CCTTACCTCACAAGGGCTTCGCGTCGCGCGAGGCGTTCGACGACGCGCTCGCCGACGAGCTCCGTCGCGAGCG
>JALYWZ010000269.1:3778-6669 GCA_030852505.1 Myxococcota bacterium
GCGTCGAGTGGGTGGTGCTGGCGGGTTTCATGCGCCTGCTCACGCCCGGGTTCCTCGCGGCCTTCCCGCAGCGCGTGATCAACATCCATCCTTCGCTGTTACCGGCATTTCCGGGCACGCACGCGATCCGCGACGCGCTCGCGTACGGCGTGCGCGTGACGGGCTGCACCGTGCACCTGGTCGACGAGGGCGTCGATACCGGCCCGATCCTGGACCAGCGCGCCGTCCGCGTGGAGGACGGCGACAGCGAAGAGACGCTGGCCGAGCGCATGCACCACGCCGAGCACGAGCTGTACGTAGACGTTCTGGCGCGGCTCGCCGAGGGCCGGCTGCGCTTGCCGGCGGCGCGGGGCTGATGCCGTCGCGTTTCTACGACGTGGTCGTGCTCGGTCGCTCGCTCGGCGCGCTGACCGCGGCGGTGCTGCTGTCGCGCCGCGATTTTCGGGTGTTGCTGGCGGGTCAGGGTCAGCGCCCGCAGACCTATCGCTACGAAGGGCGGCTGCTCGCGCGGCGCACCTTCGCGCTGCTCTCGGGGTCGTCGCCCGCGTTCCGGCGGATGCTCGAAGAGCTCGCGCAGATCCCGCAGTTTCGCCGGCGCACGCAGCACCTGGATCCGATGTTCACGCTGCTCTGTGACGGGCGGCGGATCGAGGTGCCGCCGGACATGGACCTGTTCGCGCGCGAGGTGGACCGTGAGTTCGCGGAGGTGCGCCAGCTCGTGGACGAGCTCTACACCACGGTCGCGCACGTGAACGCAGGCGCCGATGCTGCGTTCGAGCGCGAAGGCGTGTGGCCGCCGGCGACGCTCTGGGAGCGGCTCGAGACCGGCCGCGTCGCCTACGCGATGCCGTTCGCGCGTGGCGACAAGGGCCACGACTTGCTCGGCAAGTTTCCGCGCGGGCACGCGTTCCGCGAGCTCGTGACCGTCCCCGTCGAGTTCGCGACGCATCTGTCGCAGTCGTCGCAGTCGTCGCAGTCCGCCGCGGAGCTGCCGGCGCTGGCCCTGGCGCGGCTGCACGGCGCCTGGACGCGCGGGATTTCGGCGCTCGGCCAGAGTGAAGACGGGCTCTCGGAGTTCTTGATGGAGCGCATCGAGGCGCACGGCGGCGTGCTCGACCTCGCGGGCAAGGCGCACTCGATCCTGATCAAGCGCGGCAGGCTGCACGGGGTCTGGCTCGACGGCGCGGACGATCCGCTCGGAGCCGGCGCGGTGATCTCCGATCAATCCGGGGAGGCGCTGGCCGAGCTCAGCGGGGGCGAGGGCGTCACGCGCAGCGCGCGCCGGGATTGGCCGAAGATCGGCACCGCAGCAGGCCGGTTCGTGACGAGCCTCGTGGTCCGGCGCGAGCTGTTGCCGGCGCCGCTCGGCAAGATCGCGTTCGTGTTACCGAAGAGCGAGGGCAGGCGCGACCCCCGGCGCCCCATCGTGCGGCTCGAGCTGCTCGATCCGCTGGAGTTTCCGGAGCCGCACCCGAAGGCGGCCGAGGAGCTGTTGCTGGTGGCGGAGATGCTGTTGCCGGCGCGCGGTGCGCTGACCTTGCTCGAGGCTCGCGAGGCGGTGCTGTCGTCGCTGCGCGAGGCCCTGCCGTTCCTGGACGAACACCTGATCTGCGTGGACTCACCCCACGACGGCCTGCCGCTCTACGATTTCGAGAGCGGTGCGCGGCGCGAGGTCGAGCGCGTGCGGTTGACGCGCGCCGCGGCCACGCCCGAGCCGATGGAGCGTCAGATCAGCATCGATCGCGCGGGCTACCTGGACTTGTCGGGAGAGCCGCTGCGCGGTCCGATCCCGGGCACGTACCTGGTCGGCAAGACGGTGCTTCCCGCGCTCGGTCAAGAAGGCGAGCTGCTCGCGGGCGCGAGCGTGGCGCGGATCATCACGCGCAAAGATCGCGCGCGACAGCGCATGCGCCATCAGATGTGGAGCCGCGCCGAGACTCAGTGAGTCTCGGAGGCGTCGAGCCATGAGCGTTCGAATCATCGCGGGCAGCCTGCGAGGGCGCGTACTGAAGACCCCCGAGGGGCTCTCGACGCGGCCGACGCTGGCGCGCGCACGCGAGGCGATGTTCTCGATCCTCGCGGGCGTGGAGGGTGCGAGCGTGCTCGATCTGTACGCGGGCAGCGGCGCGCTCGGGATCGAGAGCCTGTCGCGCGGAGCAGAGCGCGCCCTGTTCGTCGAGAACGACCGGTACGCGCTCGATTGCTTGCGCGATAACGTCGAGAAGCTGGGGCTGGGAGCGCAGACGCGAGTCTTCGCCGTGAGCGCGGAGGCCGCGCCGCGGGTGCTCGGCAGGGACGTCGAGCTCGACCTCGTGTTTTGCGACCCGCCGTGGCCGGACATGGACGACGCGCTGACCGCGCTCGCCGCGCTCGTGCCTCGGCTGCGCGACGGCGCGCGCGTCGTGCTCGAGCATCCGGCCAAGCGCGCGGTCGAGATCGCCGGGCTCGCCGCGGTAGACACCCGGCGCTGGGGCGACACGGGCGCGACGTTCTTCGAGCTCGCGCGTTCAGACGATTGACGGTTGCCGACCACGTGGCCGGGCAACGGTGCCGACCGCCAAATCCTGGCGATCGCGGCGCTCCGTTCGCGCGCACACATGGCCCCCCCTGACCCGAGACAAGCAAGCGGGTTATACCAGGCGTCGGGAGAGCAAAGTCATGGCGAGTACGACCCCGCCGCCGCCCAAGAAGAGCAGCGGCGGCCCGTTGATCCTAGGCGCAGCGCTTCTGCTGCTCGGGGTCGGTGTGATGTATCTGGTGAAGCGCTCGGGCGATGAGCCCGCTCCGGTCGAGTCGGCCCCGGTCGCGGCCACGACGCCGGAAGCGCCGCTGCTCGACGCGCCGCCGCCACCACCACCACCGCCGCCGGAGCCGAGCGCATCGGCCGAAGC
>JALYWZ010000981.1 GCA_030852505.1 Myxococcota bacterium
GCGCGCTGCCCGCGCAGCTTGCGCAACGCGACCGAAACCAGCGGCGTGAGCGCGAGGGTGGCGGCGATCCGCAGCGGCTGCGTGGCCTTGGTAGCGAGCCAGGCTGCGCCCACGACCGTGAGCGTGCCTCCCGTGCTCGCCACCGCGAAGCCCGCCTTGATCGCGACGATGAAGCCCGCGAGCACCACCGCGAATAGCCCCAGGTACGTGTACAGGGCGAGCTGCCCGTACTCGGCCAGCAGTGCTTTCAACCGCTCTTTCGTCACCGCTCGCGAGTTATCACGAGCCCCGTCCGAGGGCTACACTGCCCCGATGCCGGTCGTCCTCGCTCTGGCCTACGCCGCCGTCACGCTGCTCCGGGTCGCGCTCGCGAGCCTCAATCTACGTCACCTGGGCCGCCACGCGCGGGATCTGCCGCCGGAGTTCGAGGGCGTCACCGACGCTGCGACCCTCGAGCAAACCGCGCGTTACACGGTCGAGCGCACGCGGCTGGGCGTGGTTTCGGCCGTGGCATCGAGCATCGTGGTGCTGGCGTTCGTGTTCGGTGGCGGCCTTTCGGCGTATGACGCCCTCGTCGGTTCGCTCGTTTCGTCGTTCGTCGCGCGCGGCGTGGTGTTCTTCGTCGGGCTCGGCCTGCTCTCCTCGGTGCTCGGCTTGCCGCTGTCGATCTACGCGACTTTCGTGCTCGAGGCGCGCTACGGCTTCAACCGCACCACGCCCAAGCTGTTCTTCGTGGACTGGCTGAAGGGCTTGCTGCTCGGCGCGGTGATCACTTCCGCGCTCGCGGGCGGCGCGCTCGGCCTCGTGCATGCGGCGCCGACGCTGTACTGGCTGTGGGCCTGGCTGTTCTTCTGCGGCATGAGCGTGTTCTTGATCCTGATCTCGCCGGTCGTGATCGAGCCGTTGTTCTTTCAGTTCAAGCCACTCTCGTCGGAAGAGCTCGCGAACGACGCGCGCGCTCTGGCCGAGCGGGTCGGGGTGAAGCTCGAGCGCGTGCTCGAGATCGACGCCTCCAAGCGCAGCAGCCACTCGAACGCCTACTTTACCGGCCTCGGGCGCGTAAAGCGCGTGGTGCTCTTCGATACGCTGCTGTCCCGCATGAGCCGCTCGGAGATCCTGGCGGTGCTCGCGCATGAGCTCGGCCACTGGAAGCTCGGGCACATCTTGAAGCGGCTGCTCGTGACCCAGGCCGTGGCGCTGCTCGCGATTTACGTGGCCTCGCGCGCCATCGCCTGGCCCGGCCTGCCGGCGCTCGTGGGGCAGGGCGAGCTCTCGTTCGCGGCGCGGGCCGTGGTGCTCGCCTTCCTCGCCTCGATCGGCGGCTTCTTCGTGACGCCGCTGTCCGCCCTCTGGTCGCGCAAACACGAGCGGGAGGCCGACGAGTTCGCGCGTGAGCTCACCGGGCAGCCCCGCGAGCTCGCGAACGCCCTGCTCAAGCTCGCCCGCGACAACCTCTCGAACCTGCACCCGCACCCGCTGTACGCGGCCTTCTACTATTCGCACCCGCCGGTCATCGAGCGGGTTCGCAGGCTGCGGGCACAGTGAAGACCGGGTAGCGATCCGCCGCGGTCTGGTGTACGGCCCACGGGCGGTGTCGCGTCGTTTGCCCTGGTTCTTGCTGCCGTTCATCACGGTGTTCGTCACGCTGTTTCTGGTCCGTTCGGGGCGAGAGCTGTCCGACAACCAGCTCGGCCGGGCGGAGCCGGGCAACCCGCGCAGCGGCAAGCTGCTGTTCGTGATGGTCGACAGCCTGTCAGCGTCGATCGCCGAAGATCCGAAGCTGTTCCCGAGCCTCGACCGGCTGCGCCCGCGCGCTTTGTGGGGGCGGATTGCGGGCTGTTTGCCGGCGTCCACGGTCGCGTGCACGCGCACCATGCTGGAGGGCTCGAACGCCGGCTACGTGGCGTCGCTCGACAACTTCGCGGCGCGCCACGCCGGCGGTGAGTCGTTTCCGCTGCTCGCGCACGCCCAGGGGTTGAAGGTTGCGATCGCGTCCGACCACACGTTCACGCACATGCTCGGCGGCCTCGGGGGACCGCGCGTCGAATACGTGCAGGCGGGCGTGCCCGTTTACGGCTGGGACGAGGCGGGTCGCGATCGCGCCAGGGAGTGGCTCGCTGGCTCCGCCGCCGACGTCGTGCTCGTGCACCTGGTCGATCTCGACAAAGCCTCGCATTCGCCCGGCCCCGCTACGCCGCGCTACGCGAAGGAGCTCCACGACGCGGACGCGGCGCTCGAATCGATGATCGCCGCGCTCGGCGAGCGTGACTCGCTGATCGTCGCGGGCGATCACGGGCACGACGAGCACGGCAACCACACCCCCGATCCCGGCTACCTCGCGTACGGTCCGCCCTTCGCCCCCGGTCGCGTGGACATCGAGCAAGCCACGGTAGCGCTGCTCCTCAGCGCCGCCGCGGACACGCCGTTAC
>JALYWZ010000270.1 GCA_030852505.1 Myxococcota bacterium
GCGCCGATGAACGCGAAAAAGAAGGACTTGATGAAGAACGCGACCTGCGCGTGCACGTCGCGCACGCCCGGCCCGAGATCGATCTCGCTGGTCGCGCCGAGCTTCTTCGCGATGGGTCCCGCGTTGCCGACGACCACGGCGAACGCCAGGATCCCGAGCGCCGCGCTGCCGCGCCAACGCTCGATCACCACGTACAGGGCGAGCAGGGCCGCGAGCGTCACGGGGTAAGCGTGGCTCGAGCCCTTGAGCGCGCGGAGCATCAGGATCCAGCAGGCCCCCGCGACCAGCCCGAAACCGAGCCCCACCCCGAACGAGCGCGTCAACGCCAGGTGAAGCGGCTCGCTGGCGGCCTCCGCCGAGCTCAGGATGCTCATCATGGTGCTCGCACCGACCACACACAGCGCGTCGGTGAAGGCCGATTCGAGCCCGACCAGGTTCGCGGTCCGCGGCTCGACGCGCGCCAGCGCCATCGACGGGATCACGATCACCGAGCTCGACCCGCCGAGGATCGACCCGAGCAAGAGCCCGTGGTTGAGCGTCCAGCTCGCGGGCAACACCCCGAGCTGACCGAGCAAGAAGCTCACCCCGGTGACAGCCACGACGGAGAGCACGAACGACAGCAGCGCAAGCCCCGCCGCGCGCCCCCCGACGCTGGAGACGCTGCCGAGCTTCAGCTGGCTGCCGCCGTCGAACAGCACCACGACCAGCGTCAGCGCCGCGAAGTAGGGCGCGATCGCCATCAGCTGATCGCGGTGGACGATGCCGGTGACCGGTCCGAGCGCGACCCCGACCGCCAACAGCCACAGCACGTCCGGGATCTGCGTCTTGCGGAACACGATCTCCCCGATCGCACCGGTCAGGCAGATCCCTGCCACCGACAACAGAAACAGAGCGACGGGGCTGTCCACCGCCGCAGTCTACCCGAAACCCGCCGGCCTACGCGGCGCTCGGCGGCCGCGAGGAGCGCACGCTGCGCGGATCGAAGCTCCGACCGCTACCGACGGCCTCCTCGAGCGTCGTACAGTAGGCCGAAAGCCGGTCCGCGAGGCCCTTGGCGAGTTTCCGCGGCAGCCCGGGCCCCTCGTAGACGAACGACGTGTACACCTGCACGAGCGTCGCGCCCGCGCGGATCCGATCCCACACGTCGTCTGCCGTCTCGATGCCGCCGGCCGCGATCAGCACGACGCGATCCTGCACGCGGGCGCGCAAGCGCTCGAGCACCGTCAGTGACTTCGCCTTGAGCGGCGCACCGGACAGGCCACCGGCGCCGATGGCTTCGAGCGAGCGCGCATCGGTGCGGAGCTCTTCGCGCGAGGTGGTCGTGTTGGTGGCGATGATGCCGTCCAGCCCGATTTCGAGGGCCATGTCGCCGATCGAAAGGATCGCGTCCTCGCCGAGATCCGGCGCGATCTTCACGAGCAGCGCCGGGGGCCGCTCGGGGCGAGCCTGAGTCAGCGCCTCGCGCACCGCGAGCAACAGCGGGCGCAGACGCTCCGTCGCTTGCAAGCCGCGCAGGCCGGGCGTGTTCGGCGAGCTCACGTTGACGACCACGTAGTCCGCGTAGGGTCCGACCCGCAGCGCGCTCTTCACGTAGTCCTCGATCGCGTGCTCGTCGTCGACCTTGCGCGTCTTGCCCAGGTTCACGCCCACCAGCGTGCGCCGCGGCTTCGCGAGGCGTTCGGCGACCCGCTCCACGCCGTCGTTGTTGAAGCCCATGCGGTTCACCAGCGCGCGATCGGCGGGTAACCGGAACAGGCGCGGCGTCGGGTTGCCCGGCTGCCCCTCGGCCGTCACCGTCCCGACCTCCACCCCGCCGAAGCCGAGCGCGCCGAGCGCTTCGAACCCCTCGGCGTTCTTGTCGAAGCCGGCTGCGAGCAAAATCGGATTCGGAAACTCGAGACCCAGCGCGCGCGTGGTGAGCGGCGGCACGCCGCGCGTGGACCAACGGCGGACCAGCGCTGCCACGAACGGCAGCGCCATCAACGCCCGGAGCAGGCCGAAGGCGACCCGGTGGGCCCGCTCAGCGGGCATCAAGAAAAGCAGCGGCTTGATGAAGCGGCGATACATTCCGAGGGGAAACCAGGCTTACCCCCTCGGGTGGCCAAGTCGAGCGCTATTCTTTGGCGCGAGCTGTCGCGCAGGAACGCCCGTCAGGCGGCGTTCGCCTTGGAGAGCGTCGTCTGCGCCCACTTCTCGAGCTTGCGCGCGTCGGCGTAGAAGAGCCGGATGCCTTCGCTCAGCTTCTCGACCGCCATCGCGTCTTCGTTGTGGAGGAAGCGGTAGGCCTTCTCGTCGAGCGTGATCTTCGGCACGTCGGCCGAGCGCGCGCCTTCGACCGTGAGCCGCGGCGTGACTGCCTGCTCGGAGCTCGCGAGCTTTTCGAGCAGCTCCGGGCTGACGGTGACCAGATCCGTGCCCGTGAGCATCAGGACCTGCTCCGCCTTGCGGAAGCTCGCGCCCATCACCTGCGTCGCGTAGCCGTACTTCTTGTAGTACGTGTAAATCCGCGACACGCTCGCGACGCCCGGATCTTCGTCGATCGAGATGTCGGCCACGCCCTTCGACTTCTTGTACCAGTCGAAGATACGCCCGACGAACGGCGAGATCAGCGTGACCTTGGCCTCGGCGCAGGCGACGGCCTGAGCGAAGCTGAACAGCAGCGTCAGGTTGCAGTGGATGCCCTCTTTTTCGAGGCGTTCGGCGGCGCGGATGCCTTCCCAAGTGCTGGCGATCTTGATCAGCACTCGCTCGCGGTCCACGCCGGCCTTGGCGTAGAGCGCGATCAGCTCCTTTGCCTTCTTGAGCGTGGCCTCGGTGTCGAAGCTGTGGCTTGCGTCGACCTCGGTCGAGACGCGGCCGGGGATCAGCTTCAAGATCTCGGTGCCGAAGTTCACGCCGAGCTTGTCCATGAACAGCTCGGTGCGCGCCGCACCCTCGGGCGCGTTGGCGGTGGCGAAGGTCATCGCCTCTTCCACCAGCGGGCGGTACTGCGGCAGCTGAGCGGCCTTGAACAGCAGCGACGGGTTGGTGGTCGCGTCTTGCGGGCGGTACTTGCCGATGGCCTCGATATCGCCGGTGTCGGCCACGACCACGGTGAACTTCTTCAGCTGCTCCAGGGCATTCATTTTGCGGCTCCGATTGGCGCCTCGCACAGCGGCGACGGCGTGGGGCAATCCTTCCACCTGGGCCCGCCCCCCGCAAGCCGCCGCATGACGGTTGACGCGGTTTAGCCGGAACGCGTGCTCGGAATGCTGGGGATGATCGACACCGGCGACTGCCCGCTCACGGGCGGCATGCTGGTCGACATGGGCTGGGTGGTCGGGAGCGGGTGCACGCCTTCTTTCGTGGCCGGCGGGACGTACACGTTCCAGATGTCCTGGACGTAGCCGAGGATCGTGCGATCGCTCGAGAACCTGCCCATGTTCGCCACGTTCAAAATGGCGCGCCGCGTCCAGCCCACGCGGTCCTGATACGCCGTCGCGACGCTCCGCTGACAGTGCAAGTAGCCGAGGAAATCCGCCAGGAGCATGTACGTGTCGCCGCCGTAGAGCAACGCGTCGGTGACGGGGCGGAAGCGACCGGGCTCGTCCGGTGAAAACACGCCGGAGGCCACGGCGTCCACCGCGGCTCTCAGCACCGGCTCCGCATAGTAGACGTGCTGCGGGTTGTAGCCGCTCTCGCGCGCGTGGATCACCTGCTCGGCCGTCAACCCGAACAGGAAGAAATTCTCCTCGCCCACCGCCTCGCGGATCTCGACGTTGGCGCCGTCGAGCGTGCCGATCGTGAGCGCGCCGTTCATCGAGAATTTCATGTTCCCGGTGCCCGACGCCTCGAGCCCCGCGGTCGAAATCTGCTCGGACAGGTCGCTCGCCGGGATGATCGCTTCGGCCAGGCTGACGCTGTAGTTCGGCACGAAGATCACGCGCAGGAACTGGCGCGCGTGGATGTCGTTGTTCACCACCTGCGCCACGGAATTGATGAGATGGATGATGCGCTTGGCCATCTCGTAGCCAGGCGCGGCCTTACCGGCGAACAAGAAGGTGCGCGGGACGGTGTCCTCTGGCGGCTTGTGGCGGTACTCGAGGTAGAGCGCCACCACGTGCAGGATGTTGAGCAGCTGGCGCTTGTACTCGTGGATGCGCTTCACCTGCGAATCGAGCAGGTGGGACGGATCGAGATCGATGCCGTACTGGCGCTTCAAGAGGCGCCCCAAGCGCTCCTTGTTCTGCCGCTTCACGTTCTGCCACTCGCCCTGAAACTCGGGCTCGCTCGCGAACGGGATCAGGCGCTCGAGCTGATCGAGATCCGTCACCCAGCCGTCGCCGATGCGCGAGGTGATGAGCTTGGCCAGGCCCGGGTTGCACTTCAGGATCCAGCGCCGCGGCGTGACGCCGTTGGTTTCGTTCAAGAACTTGGTGGGGTCGAGCTCGTAGAAGTCGCGGAACAGCCGCTCCTTGAGCAGCTGCGAGTGCAACGCCGACACGCCGTTGACCTTGGCCGCGCCGACCACGGCCAGGTTCGCCATGCGCACCTGCTTCTCCGCTCCCTCTTCGATGATCGACATGCGCGCGATGCGCTGATCGTCGCTCGGGAAGCGGCGCTTCACCTCACCCAGGAACCAGTGGTTGATCTGGTAGACGATCTCGAGGTGGCGCGGCAACACGCGCTCCATCAGCCACACCGGCCAGCGCTCGAGCGCCTCCGGCAGGATGGTGTGGTTGGTGTATGCGAGGCAGCGCCGCGTGAGCGACCAGGCCGCGTCCCAGGTGAAGCCGTGCAGATCGACGAGCAGGCGCATCAGCTCGGCGACCGCCAGCGCCGGGTGCGTGTCGTTCATCTGGAAGATCGCCTGATCGTGCAGGTTGTGCAGATCCGGGTAGTAGCGGAGGTGGCGCGACAGCACGTCCTGCAGCGTCGCGGAGACCAGGAAATACTCTTGCTTCAGCCGCAGCTCTTTGCCGGCGGGCTGGTGGTCGTTCGGGTAGAGGACGCGCGTGATGTTCTCGGTCGATAGCTTTTCTTCGACCGACTTGATGTAGTCGCCGCGGTTGAACGACGAAATGTCGAAGTCGCGGGTGGCGCGCGCGGACCACAGCCGCAGCGTGTTGACGACGTTGTTGTGGTAGCCGGGTATCGGCACGTCGTACGCCATCGCCAGCACGTCGTGCGTGTCCACCCACTCGTGCGTGAGCCGGCCGGAGCTGCCCGTGTATTGGATCACGCGCCCGCCGAAGCGCACCTTGTACACGCGCTCGGGGCGCGCCACCTCCCAGGGGTTACCGTACTGCAGCCAGGGATCGGGCGCCTCGGTCTGGGTGCCGCCCACGATGTCCTGACGGAAGATGCCGTAGTCGTAGCGGATGCCGTAGCCGATGCCGGCGATACCGAGCGTCGCCATCGAGTCCAAGAAGCAGGCCGCGAGCCGGCCGAGGCCGCCGTTCCCGAGCCCCGCGTCCGGCTCCTGCGTGAGCACCTGATCGAGGTCGATACCGAGCCCGTTCAGCGCGTCGCGCATCGGCTCCAGCAGGCCGAGGTTGGTCAGGCCGTCCTCGAGCAACCGGCCCAGCAAGAACTCGAGCGACAGGTAATACACGACCTTCGGCTGCTGCAGCTCGCGACGGTGCCAGGTCCTGGTCCAGCGATCGAACATGCGATCGCGCGCGGTGCGCGCCACACTCACGAAATGATCGAGCCGCGTCGCTGCGCTCGGGTGCTTGCCCTGGCTGTGCTGCACGTGCTGCACGAAGCTCTCGCGCAGTGACTTCACGTCGAGCAACAGTTCTGGGGCGGGAATGTTGTACTTTGCCGAGGTCACGACACTTGGCATATCAGCTCGAGCGCCGCTTCGATAGAGCTCTTTGCCGCCGGTGAACGCGCGCTCTGTCGCACGAAAACGTTGTCTTTCGCAGGCAAACACCCACACGTTTCCGTTCGAAGAAACCTCTGCATCCAGCTCGCTTCCACCGTCGTCGAACGTCCCGCTCTTCTGTTCAGTGTGAGCCACTTCGGCTCAACCGACCTCCCCTGTTCACGCCTAGTCTCGCCGCTCCGTGCGTCGCAACTGAGCTCGCAGTGCGTCGATTAACGGGGATGCAACAAGAAGATCGGAAGGGGGGAAGACGGGAAGAATTTGTTGGGGATGGGTCCAGGGAGGTGATCGCCGCCTGCATCGACGTGCACCGTCTGCTCGGGCCGGGGCTCCTGGAGTCTGCTTATCGAACTTGTTTGGCTCGAGAGCTTTCGATCCGAGGGCTTCAATTCGAGCGAGAGAGGCCGGTGCGCGTGACCTACAAGGGCGTGGAGGCCGAGGCCGCCTATCGAATCGACTTCGTGGTTCTCGACAGGCTGCTCATCGAGGTGAAGTCCGTCGAGCGGCTGCTCCCGGTTCACCACGCGCAGGTCTTCACCTACCTCAAGCTGACTGGCCTCCCCACAGCCCTGCTGGTCAACTTCAACGCGACGACCCTGCGTGAAGGCCTCCGCCGCCTGACACAAAAAAAATAAATCCTTCCGATCTTCCCCCCGTTCCGGTAGGGACGGCCCTTTCGGGCCGCCCCCCGGACAGAACCCGGCGAGCGGATTTCCCGCACCGGGCTCCCACCTTGGGTCAACGGAGAGCGAAGCGTTCTTCGCTCGCTGTCCGATCT
>JALYWZ010000982.1 GCA_030852505.1 Myxococcota bacterium
GCGTGGAGGGGGCGTCGGGCGGAGGAACCGGCGAGCCGGCGACCTGCGTGACCACGCCGCGCGCGGGCGGCGCGCTGGAACCGTGGGGCGAGAGCGAGGGGAACAGCGAAGCGTCGAGCGGTGACGGGCGCGACTCGAGCCAGGTCGAGATCGGCGCCTTGGTGATGTCGGTCTTGACGCCTTGCGAGAGCAGGTAGCTCGCGAAGGCGCGGCCGAGCTCGCGCATGTCCGCGTAGCGCGCGTTGCGATCTTTGGCGAGGCCCTTGAGCAGGATCTGCCAGAGCTCGGGCGAGTCCACACCGAAGTCGGCGATCGGCTTGGGCTCGTTGCGGGTGATCGCGAACAGGAGCGCGTTGTAGCTGTCGGCCTGGAACGGCACGGTGCCGGTCAAGAGCTCGTAGAGCATGACCGAGAACGCCCAGATGTCGGCGCGCTGATCGATGTCGTTTTCGCCCCAGGCTTGCTCGGGTGCCATGTACGCCGGGCTGCCGAGCACGGTTCCCTGCACGGTGAGCTTCGGTAGGTGCTCGGTCTCGAGCTTGGCGATGCCGAAGTCGAGGATCTTCGGCTGCACGCGGCCATCGGCGAGCCGCGCCAGGAACACGTTGTCCGGCTTGAGATCGCGGTGAACGATGCCGCGCTGGTGGGCGACCGCGAGCGCATCGGCGATCGGCAAGAGCACCTGCAGCGCGCGCGTGGCCGGCAGGCGGCCGCGGCGCTCCACGGCCTGCGCGAGGCTCTCGCCGTGCAAGAGCTCCATGCTGATGAACGGGGCGCCGTCGCGAGTGCGTCCGAAGTCGAAGACCTGAACGATCGCGGGATGTCCGATGCAGGCGGCAGCGCGCGCTTCTTGCAGCATGCGGTCGGCCGCGCCCGGCACCTGCTCGCCGAGGTCGCTGTGCATGACCTTGAGGGCCACGTGCACGTCGAGGGTGAGATGTTTGGCGACCCAGACCGCGCCCATCCCGCCTTCACCGAGCAGACGTACGAGCTCGTACTTTTGCTCCACGATCACACCCGGCGCGGTGTGATGACCGAGCACGGGCACCACGGCGGACGTCGAGCCCCGCTTTTCTTCGGGCTCTCGGGCTCCCGGCGAGTCGTCCGGATCAGCTTGTCGCGGTGCGAGGCTCTGCACGTTGGGGTCGCTCTTCAGCTCCCTCGTGAGAACGGCACGAGAACCGGGAAGTTGAGGCTGCTTTCAGAAACGAAATGACCCTGGTGGAGCGGCTCCGAAGAGGGCACCTTCGAGGCTGGCGGGTGCTCGAAGTGGCGGACCTCGCCGAGCTCAGCTGACGCGCTCGGCTGCCGCCCCTGAGCGGGCGCCTCAAATTCCGGGTTGCGAGCGCACCAGCGTAAGCCGCGAGTGCGTCATGCTCGGCGAGGCCGGGCTCGGCTTGCCGGGCAGGCTCACTCGGATGGTCGCGCCGCCGTCTTTGCGGTTCATCAACGCCAGGCTCCCGCCGTGGGCCTCGACGATCTCCTGGCTGAGCGAGAGCCCCATGCCGCTGCCGCCGTCCTTGGTCGTGTAGAGCGGGAGCAGGGCGTTCTTGAGGGCCTCCGAGCCGAAGCCCGGACCGCGGTCGCGCACCTCGATTTCGGCGGTGCCGTCGCGCGCGACGCGAATGCCGAGCTCGATCGTGCCCGGGTCGCTGCCCGCTTCCTGCGCGTTCTTGATCAGGTTGATCACGACCTGTTCGATCTGCGTCGGATCGAACCAGCCGGGCTCTTCGGGCGCGGACTCGAGGGTGATCTTCGGGTACAGCTCCGAGACCTGACGCAGGAACGGCTGCCACTCGACGCGGCGCGGGCGCGGGGCCGGAAGGCGCGCGAGCGCGGCATAACCCTCGAGGAAGCTCTTCAGGTGCGCGGCTCGATCCTCGATCGTGTCGAAGGCGCGCTCGAGCTTGTTCGCGTGCTCGGGCAGCTTGGCGATCTGCCGAGCCGAGTGGACCAGGGAGCTGATCGGCGCGAGCGAGTTGTTCACCTCGTGGCTGATCACGCGCACCACGCGCTTCAGCACCTCGACCTCGCGGCGCGCGATCTCCCGGGTCAGGTACTTGACCGCGAGCAGCGTGTGCACCGAATCGTCGAGGGTGAAGGTGCGACGCGAGACGTGGAAGGTCTCGTGACGGCCCTCGAGCTCGACCGTGAACAGGCGGTCGGTCTCGCCGAGCAGCGCCTCGCGCAGCGCCGGCGGCGCCTCCGCCACGAGCCGGATGAAGTTTTCACCCTCGGGGGACTTGCCGTCGAAGAACAGCTCGCGCGCGCTGGCGTTGGCGTAACGGATCGCGCCGGCGTCGGAGAAAAACAGCACGGCTTCGGGGGCGGTGTCGGTGACGATCTCCATCAGCCGCCGCGCCGTGTCGCTGTCGGACGACGTGCTCGGTGCGGCGCCCGAGGGCCGCGGGGCGTCACGG
>JALYWZ010000983.1 GCA_030852505.1 Myxococcota bacterium
CAGGTTCTTCTTCGACTGCACCTTCACGAGCGATGCCGTCAAAGTCGTCTTGCCGTGGTCGATGTGACCAATCGTTCCGACGTTGATGTGGGGCTTCGTACGAACGAATTTCTCTTTGGCCATGACGTCGTTTCCCGGTACTTCTCTAGATGCCGATCGATGTTGAAAGTTTGTTCGAGCCCACAACCAGGGTTGAACTGGTGACCTCGTCCTTACCAAGGACGCGCTCTGCCAACTGAGCTATGTGGGCGGTGACTGCTGACGGGCGGTGTTCTGATGCGTCTTGCCAGGGCGCACCAGTTGCTACCTCGGGTAGCTGATGGCTGACGGCTGATAGCTGACGGCCACCGGAGCGGGAGATGGGGCTCGAACCCACGACATTCAGCTTGGAAGGCTGACGCTCTACCAATTGAGCTACTCCCGCACGGACTGACGAGGCTTCGGCGTCGGAGCCTGCGGGCCGGTGGCCCAGAAGCGCCGACGAAAGCGTTGTGGAGGGTGTTGGATTCGAACCAACGTAGGCAATGCCGGCAGGTTTACAGCCTGCTCCCTTTGGCCACTCGGGCAACCCTCCGTGAAGGTGACAGAAACATCCGGGCGTCTGGTGACCACGGCGCGCGATCCGGTCCGATGGCTGCGTTACTCCTGCGGTCCGGTGCTCACGTACGGAAGTACGCTCCGCTCCGGTCCTCGTCGCGCCTTGCCCTCGAACCGGCTTGCGCACCGGTTCCGTGGTCGCCTCTTGCTGGGTGTCCTGATGTGTCGCGGGATCGAAGATCTGCGCGACCGCGGAGCTAGCGAGGGGACTTGAACCCCTAACCACCTGTTTACAAAACAGGTGCTCTACCAATTGAGCTACGCCAGCGAAGCTTCGAGCCCGGTCGCGATCGTTCCGGCCGCGCGAGACGTGGCGGCCGGCCGAGCTCACACGAAGGCCGGACCTCTCGCCGAGGGGCGAGAGGGTATGACAGCCTTGAGGGGACACTCGGAGGGAGCCTTGAGCCTGCATGCGCAGTCCTGGCGGTGACGAATCGGGGGCCTTTGAGCTTCGAGTCTTTCGCGCCGGTTTGCCCGCCCAGGTTCCGCCCGCCGGTGAAGGCTGGGTCGAAGCCGGGGAGCCCAAATGAGGCACCCCACCCTTCCTTCCCGTGCCTTCCTCATGGCGGGTTCGCCATTCGGCACAGAAGTACAGGTGGGACCGACGAGACCGCGCTCTGGTAGCGCCGACCCCGAAAGCTGTCAAGCATAATCCATACCGCCGCCCGACCTGCCGACCCACCTAGCCGATACCTAGTTGATTAGTCACAGAATATCAACAGGCTAGCGCGAGGCCTTGGAACCGGTGCTTCAGGCCTCATTTGGCACCGCCATGCCGTCTGGCGAGCTCGTCCAGGGCGTCTTGCAGGGTCTGCTTCGAGAACGGCAGCCGCGCGATGGCTTCTTGCTCGGCCCGGACCTCGGCGTCGACTGCGGCGCGGACGGCCCGGCCTCGCTCGACCCAGGCGGAACGCTCGCCCGTCCGCTCCGCCATGGTCAGGGTGTGGTCGATCATCTTGAGCGAGGTCTCGAGCAGCACGGCGTAGCGAAGCCGGAGCGCGCCCTCGAACAGCTCGCGCTTCTCCCGGGTATCGGCGCTCGCGGGCAGGCGGATCTGCATCAGGTCGCGGTGGAGCCCCTGGTACAGCTCCCCGACGCGGACGCCGGCCATGGTCGACCAATGGGCGTCGTGGGCGCGCATCGCGTCCGAGTAGGCGCTCTGCGCGTCGAGCAGGAGCTGGCAGCGTTGCTCCATCACCACCCCGAAGTTCGGAGGGAACGGCTCGAAGCGGATGCGCTCGGCCCGGCGGCGCCGGAGCTCGCCGAGCGCGAAGTACAGCGCGCCGAGCTCGCGCGGGATCTGCCCGGCGGCGTCGAGCCCGCGCTCGTCCACCAGCGTGCGGCCTCGTTCGATGAACGTGCTCGCGCCGCGTTCGTCGTCGCGCGCGAGGCTGTCGAGCGCGGCGGCCGAGTACGCCGTGATGCGATCGAACGGCCCGAGCTCGGCTTCGAACGAGAGTAGCGTGCGCGCCAACACGCCGGCGCGCGCCCACTCTTCCAGATGCGTGAGCACGCGCACGCCACGCGCGAGCGAGCGCCGCGCGAACGCGCTCTCCGGGTAACGACGGAATCCGTCTTCGTAGCGCTGCGCGGCGAGCGCTAGCTCCGCGCCGAGGTCGTATTCCGCACCTGCCTGGAACAGCGCGTCCGGTGCGAGCGGGCCGCTTGCATCGAGCGATACGACGCGATCGAAGGCGCGCGCGGCTTCGAGGTGCTTTCCGCTCTTGGCGAGCTCGGTAGCGCGCGCGTAGAGCGTGGGAATGTCCGTGACTTCATCCGGGGTCACGACGATCCGCGGTGTGACGAGGGGCTCGCTCGGCG
>JALYWZ010000271.1 GCA_030852505.1 Myxococcota bacterium
TCGCCTACAGTGCCCGAGTGCTCGGTGCGGCGGGTGCCGTGGTGATCACGGCCAGCCACAACCCGCGCGAAGACAACGGGCTCAAAGCCTACGACGGCCACGCGCTCCAGCTCTCGTTCCCCGACGACGCGGATGTCGCGCGCCGCCGCGCCGCGCTGCCCGGGGCTCGCGAGATCCCGTGCGCGACCCTGACCCCGGCTCCGCCCGGCCTCGGCTTACTCGGGCGCGAGCTCGAGGAGCGCTACCTCGCCGAGCTCGACGGCGGTTTACCCGGAAAAACGCCGGAGCCCGCGCTCCGCATCGCCTACAGCCCGCTGCATGGCGTGGGCCTCTCGCTCGTCGAGCGCGCGCTCGAGCGTCGCGGAGGGATCGCGCTCGACGTCGTCCCCGAGCAAGCCGTCCCCGACGGACGCTTTCCGACCACGCCCAAGCCGAACCCCGAAGAGCCGGGCACGATGGATCGCGTGGTCGCGCTCGGCCAACGCGTGAGCGCCGACCTCGTCGTCGCCAACGATCCCGACGCCGATCGCCTCGCCGCCGCGGTTCCCGGTCCGAGCGGGGCGCGACAGCTCACGGGCAACGAGCTCGGCGTGTTGCTCGCCGATTTCGTGTTGTCGCGCGTGCCTGCCGCGCCGCAGCCGTTGCTGGTCACGACCGTGGTTTCGACGCCGCTGCTCGAAGCCGTTGCGCAAGGCCACGGCGCGCGCTGCGAGCGCACGCTCACGGGCTTCAAATGGATCTGGCTCGCCGCGCGCGCGCTCGAGGCCGAGGGCGGAGTGCGCTTCGCGTTCGGCTGCGAAGAGGCGCTCGGTTATTCGATAGGTCAGCTCGTGCGTGACAAGGACGGCATCGCCGCAGCCACGTGGCTCGCCGAGCTCGCGCGCCTCGAGAAGGCTCAGGGCTCAACGCTGCTCGGGCGGCTCGACCGCGTGTATCGAAAACACGGGGCTTGGGCGAGCCAACAACGCTCGTTGATCCGCCCGGGACAGGCCGGTGCGCGCGAGATAGCCGGGATGGTGGAGCGCCTCGGCTCCGAGCCACCCGCCGAGCTCGCCGGCTTTCGGCGCGCGCGTTGGGTCGACTACCGGCGCGACGGCGAGTCGCGCCCGCGCTGGCTCGGGAGCGCGGCATTGCTCGAGCTCGAGCTCGAATCGTCGATTCGCGTCCTGGTACGTCCGAGCGGCACCGAGCCCAAGCTCAAGATCTACGCGGACGCCCGGGAGCCCGTCGCACCGGGCGAGCCGTCGGGCAGCGCCCTGGAGCGGGCCCGGCAGCGCGCCGCGCTCGTGCTCGACTCGATGCTGGGCTACCTCGGCGCCTGATCACGGGGGGCGAACGACGCCCGTCAGGTCGCCGTCGATCGCCTCGAGCGAGTCATACAGCAGCTGTCCGACGTAGCGGGGGTTGTGCACGCCCGAAGCGGAGCCACGCGCCACCAAGAAGTAGTTATAGAGCGCGCCGGCAGCGTCGGCAGGAACGGCCATCTTCGGAAGCGCCTCGTCATGTGCAAAGTCTTCGTCCTCGAGCGCTTCGCTCGAGAGCGGGCTGACGCCGTCCCGCGACAAGAGCGACAGATCGTTCAGCGTGACGCGCAGCCGCTGGAGCCAGTCCTTCACCTTGCTCTGACCCCCGATCACGTCGAAGTTCGTCGCGGTCTGGTGACAATCCACGCAGACCGAAAGCTTCGCGTAGAAGGAGTGATCGCCGATCCCCCCGAGGGCGTCGTTGGGGGGCATGTGGCAGTCGACGCAGCCGGATTCGAGATTGGAGTGTGAGCTCGAGCCGTAGCTCTTTCCGGCGTACTCGAAGCCACCCTTGCCCGTGAAGATGTCCGCGTGCGGGCCTTCATGCGGGCCCCAGTGGGCGCTCGTGATGTTCAGGGTGCTCGCCGCGATGTAGTTGGTCACGTCCTTGCGCGACTTGTGGCACCACATGCAGGCGTTGCCCGAGCCGTAGTTGCCGGCCGAGGTGCCATCCGAAACGCCGACCTCGGAGCTCCGTTCGAGGAACGCCTCGTCGTCACGGCCGGCCGGAACCCGTAGCGGGAAGGAGCCGGGTTCGTAATCGCCGCCCGTCAGGTGCGGATCGTTCTCGGCGGAGGCGTCGTGGCAGGTCGTGCAATGCACGACGGCGACGGTCGCGTGACCTGCGTAGGCCGACTCGCTGATCGCGCCCGTGTCCGAGTTTGCGTAGTTGATCTGCCCGTGCTCGAGCTCGACCGGGCCGTCGTCGCCCTTGAACGCGACGTTGCCCTCGAGCCGCTGCTGGATGCCGTCGATGGCGTGGCAGTTGCCGCACGCCGTGGCCCCGGTCCAGCTCTCGACCTCTTCGCCCCCCAGATTGGCGACGTAGGTCGCGAAATGCCGGCTCGTCTTCCATTGCTCGACGATGCCGTCGAAACCGTGACACGGCGTCATGCAGCTCGCGGTGAGGCCGCCGGCCAGGCCGCCCTCGCCGCCAGCGCCGATCCCAGGCTCGCCGGCAGGGCCTGGCTCGCCCTGCATCCCGGGCTCGCCCTGGTCTCCCTTGGGACCGCGTTCGCCGTCGGCTCCGGGCGGGCCCACGGGGCCGTCTTTGCCGTCTTCTCCGGAACAACTGACGAGGGCCAACGCGGCCAGCGCCAAAGGATGCCAAGTCGAGATCCTCATTTGGGATTCCCCTTCTACTGCTCGAGTTGCGTCCGTAACACGCAACCTTTGCGCGCTCGTTCCCGAGCGCTCCACAACGCAGCACGAACCATCTCGCAAGAGCGCGCCGCAGTCAACGGCAACGAGCTCAGGTGCGATCGGACTCGATGCGCGAGCGCGCGCTCGCGCTCGCGCTCACTTCCGCTGAACGTGAAGCGTCCGTGTTCCGTTGTGAGACCACCACGGCTACGAGGTAGCAAAGCAACGCGAGCAGACCGATCGCGTGTCCCACGCTCATCGCTGAAATCACGGGAATTGGCGCAGGAAACACGATTGAAATGACCATGCAGGCGAGGCCGGCGAGCGACAACCAACAAGCGGCCTGGACGAAGCGGTGCACCGGCCAGCGGTCGACGATCCTTCGCAGTTTCATGGTCGTCCTCGATGCCGAGCTGGGGGCACGTGACCGCGCAGGTCAGACGCAATGTTTGCGTCCTTGCTGAAGGGATGCGCGAAGCCATGGCAACCTTCGCTCGCGCAGCTGACGCGGTTCTGAAAAATCTCGGACTGCATCGCGCGGTGATCCGGGATATCGGTCCAGACTCGCGCAGTGGCGGTGTGGCATTGCCGGCAATTGAGATTGTCGTAGGGCTTCGCGAGGCGGATCTCGTGAAGCGCTTTTTCTGCGCTCATTTTGCGGTATCCACCGAGGTAGTAGTAGTAAACGTGCCCCATTCCGCCGGCTTTGGTCATCGCGTAGCCGTACATCCCGTAGTCGGCGTGGCACACGTAACAGCTTTGCTCTCCGAAGAACGGGTTTCGGGTGTGGCGGGCCGCCAGGGACTGCGACAGGGGATTCACCGCGTCGCGAAGGTGCGCGTCCATCACGTGGCACGACCCGCAAAACTCGCGGTGTGTCGTGCGCTCCATGCCCGCCACCGTCGATGTGGCCGCGCAGATCGCGGGAAACACGCCGAGCCCGAACAGCAGCCAGAGCTTGGTCCGGAGATCGAGCGCCGGCTTCTTGATCAAGAAATGAGCCAGAATCAGCGCTGCTACGGCCGCGCTCGCGAGCGCGACCCAGCCCAGCCATGTCCCTGCGTGCGGCACGTCGTCCGCATCTTCTAGGAGCCGCGCCCTGGAGAGCAAGCGCCAAGTCTTGAGCGCGCGATCTTCGAAGAGCCACCATGCAGCTTGACTAGAACCGCCATTGCAAACACGAAGATGCGCCCACGCGGTGCGATCGCGGCTACGATGAGCCACCCGTGGAGAGCGAACGACGCGTGCCAACCTGGGCGCTGATCGCGGCGCTCGTCGTCGCCGCCGCCTTTGCCGCGTGTTCCGACAAATCGGGCCCAAGCGCGGGACCGGCCGGGACCGGACTCCACGTTCAGAAGTCCTGGAGTGTCGCGCGAGAGGTCAGTGGGCACCGCGTGCACGTCGTCCAGGCCAAGCTCGCCTGCAGCGCCTGCCACGCGTTGACCGGCACCCGCGTGAACGCGGTGACGCCGGATACTTGTGCCACCTGCCATGCCGCGCAGGCTCGGATCGAGCACGCCCGCGCGCGCGCGGAACAGACTTTCGGCCCTGGGAGCAAGTCGGACTGTCGGCTCTGTCACGCGTTCACGATGGATGCGGCGGAGCATGCGCGGCTTGCGCTAGAAGCGAACCAGGGCGGCGCGGCTGGCGCAGGAGCTGCGGGCGACGAATTTTTTGCCGGTTTCCAGCCCTTTTCACCGGGCGACTGCGGGCGCTGCCATGAGGCGGCGCAAGGGAGCACGCCGGCCGTCACCGTGCACGCGAGCCAGCCGTGCGAATCGTGTCACCACCCGCACGACGACCCGTCCCCGCAATCGGCCCCGTGCAGCGCGTGCCACGCGGAGATCACCACGGCGCATGCGGAGAGCGGTCGGACGGTCACTCAGGCCTGCCGCGTGTGCCACGAGCAGCAGCATGCGGGCGCCGCAGAGGCTCGCGGCAGTTGCCTCGATTGTCATTCCACGCGAGAGCCGAGGATCCCGCAGACGGCGCTGTTCGCGGGTGGGCACCGGGAGTGCGTGAGCTGTCACGAGCCGCACGCGTTCGAGGCAGGGCGCGCGGTGCCTTGCGCCAACTGCCACAGTCTGAACGTGCTCGGCAACACAGCGGGTAAACCTGCCGCGCACGGGAGCTGCACGAGCTGCCACTCAGCTCACGACGTTCGCGGTAGCCCCGTAACCGCTTGCGCGAGTTGCCACCGCGACGTGCACCCGGAGCATCCCAAGTTCGGCGCGGAGGGAGCGTGCCTCGGATGCCACGACCCGCACCCGAGCACGAGCGCGGGTGAATCCGCCCGCGCTTGCGGCGGGTGCCACGCGCCCATCGCGGTGAATCCCGGCGGTCACGCGGCACACGGGGATCTGCCGTGCAAGCGCTGCCACGAGCCGCACCAGTTTCAGCTCGCGCTCGGCGTGCGTTCGCTCTGTTCCGACTGCCACGCGCTGCGCGTCGAGCAGACCAGCACGAATCGCGGGCATGGCGACTGTACGGGCTGCCACTCCGGCCTGCCGCACGCTCCGGAAGCGACGGCCGCCGAATGCCGGAGTTGCCACGCCGAAGAGCACGCGGCCGCGCGCGCCGGGCACACGCGCTGCGCTGGTTGCCACGAACCGCACTCGGGAGCCCAAGCGGCGCCGTGCCGGAGCTGCCACGCGGCGGAGCACACGTCGGCTCCACGCGGGCACCAGAATTGTGGGAGCTGCCACGAGCCGCACGCCGGCACTACCGGCGTCCAGCCGTGCAGCGGGTGCCACGCGAATGAAGCCAGCACGCCGCATGGACGAGCGCAACAGAGCTGCACCGGCTGCCATCGGGCGCACGGCCCCGAGGGCAAGGTCCTGGCTCCGTGCGCGTCCTGTCACTCGGTCGCTGCGCTGCCTGGACTCCACCGCGGATCCGAGCACCAAAACTGCACTGGCTGTCACACGGGGCACGGAGATTCTCGTCCTACGCAGCGCGAGGCGTGCGTCGGCTGCCACCGCGATCGGCTCCAGCACTTCCCAGATGGAGCTTGCGCGAGCTGTCACCTGTTCGGACTGCGGCAGCCGTAGGGGATGGGGCAGGAAATTCGCTCCACGTCACTCGACGGCGAGCGTGATCTTCCCATCGACGTGGAGCTCGGGGCGGACGAAGGTGACGTCGTCCTCGGCCAAATTGCCGTGACACGCGTGGCAGGGGAACGTCGGATGCGGGTGCGGCGGGGGCGGCGGGAGGCCGTGGCAGCTGCCGCACTCGCTGGGTCGCCCCGAGAGATCCGTCCAGCTTGGCTCCGTCCACGTGCCCCCGGATTGGTGCTGCTTCGGAAAAGCTCCGCCGTGACAGCTCGTGTCGCGACAGGTGCCGTTCTCGAACGTGGGGGAGCCCCCGAACGCGGATGCTGCTCCGCTGAACACGACCTCCGCCGGTGGACGCGAATCGACGTGCCCCGGGTCGAGCAGCTCCGCAGGTACCGAGTGGCACTCGCCGCAGGGGACGGCCCGCGAGCGCTCCGTGCCGAGCAGGTGAAGCTGATGCGCGCCGACCCCGGGAGAGCTCGGCTCCGTTTCGCCGGAGAGAGCGCGCGGTGGGGCCGGGTTCGTGTCGCCGTGACAGGCCGTACAGCTTCGGTCGAAATCGGTGTCGACCACGCCGTCCACGTGTCGAGTCACGTCGAGCAAGGTGCGATTGTCGGGCGCCACGAGCTCGCCATGACAGCTCGAGCAATCGTCGAGTTGCGGGTGCGGGGGCGTGGGCGGCAGTCCGTGGCAGGTCGTGCACTCGAGCGCCACGTCCGCGTTCCAGGGGGGGGAAGGCGGGGAGCCCGCCGAGGGAGAGTGACACCAGCTCTCGCCGCAAGTCGCGTCCGAGGCGTTCCAGCTCGGACGGTGCGCGGAGCTCTCGGCGACGCCCGTCAGGACTACCTCGGCGGGCGCGTCGTCCAGGTGTCCCGGCGCGGAGACGGTCTCGGGCACGGCGTGGCACTCGCCTG
>JALYWZ010000984.1 GCA_030852505.1 Myxococcota bacterium
GGCCTCGACAGCGCGCGCAAGGTCTGCGCCCAGATCCTCGAGGTGCGGCTCGAAGCATTCGCTCAGGTCGGCGCGCGCGATCCGAAGAGCGAGCTCCAGGAGCGCCTGCAAGCGCACGGCGATCCCCCGCCGGCCTACGAGCTGCTCGAGAGCGGCGGTCCCGCGCACGAGCGCTGGTTCCGCGTCCAGGTGCGCGTCGGCAACGAGCTGATCGGCGAAGGCGTGGGCCGCTCCAAGCGCGCAGCCGAGCGAGCCGCGGCCGAGGTCGCGCTCGCAAGCCCGCTGATCGCCGCCCTGCAATTGGGAGCGGTGCCGGCCAAGGAGAGCGCTTGAATTCGCGGCGCGCCGTGCTCGTCGGCGCGCTCGGCCTCGCGTCCGCGCTGATTTCCGGGCAGGCCTTCGCGGGTTCCTACCTGAACCGCGCAGTTTTTCTGATCTACGGCGCGCGGCGCGAGTGCGACACGATGCGCGCGCGCTTCGGCGACAAGGAGCTGGCGCGCATCGCCTACCGCATGGCTCAGGCGCGCCGCGAGAGCGCGTCCGACATGATGGTGCCGAAAGAGGTCGTGCAAGCTCACCCGCACCTGCTGCTCACGCTCGAGAACTACGAACGCGCGGCGGATGCGGCGGTCGCCGGTGAAGCCAGTCGCTTCATGCTCTACAGCCAGCGCGCCCAGGACGAAGAGCGCACCTTCCGCGCCGTGTTGAAGCAGCTCGGCTGGGAGCTCCCCGATCCGAAGAAGCCGGGATAGCGAGAAGCCATTGGAAATCGAACTGGTCTCTGATTGCGTGTGCCCGTGGTGTTACGTCGGCAGCGTGCGGCTCGACCGCGTGCTCGCCGACGACCCCGACCCGCCCCCAGTCGTGCATCGCAGCTTTTTCCTCGACCCGAGCACGCCGGAAGAAGGCGTCGATATTCCGGACATGCTGCGCCGCAAGTACGGCGTGGACCCGCGGGCCGCCTGGGATCGCGTGGAGAGCGCCGCGCGAGAGAGCGGGCTGGCGCTCGATCTGACCAAGCAGCGCCGCCAGTGGCCGACGCTGCGCGCGCACACCCTGCTGCGACACGCCGGACCCCGCGGTACCCAGCGCGAGCTCGCCCGCGCGCTGTTTCGCGCCAATTTCGACGACGCGCTCAACATCAACGATCCAGAAGTGCTGGCGGCGCTCGGAGAACGACACGGGTTCGCGGCCGACGAGGTCGTGCGCCTGGTCGGCGACCCAGCCGAGCTCGCCGCGACGCGCGCCGAGGCAGACTCCGCGATCGCAGCCGGGATCCGCGGTGTGCCGTTCTTCGTGTTCGACGGGCAGCTCGCCGTGTCCGGCGCGCAGCGCGAGTCCGTGCTCCGAGAAGCGCTGAAGCGCGCGCGCCACGCCGTCCGAGTGACGGCTCAGTCCTCCGAACAGAGACCCGGAGGCAGCGCGGCCGCGCCCTACTCAACCGGACAAGTTAGACGGGGTGAAGGAAATCCCAATGACCGCAGCTGATCGCAGTTGGCCTTCTCGGCAGCATCGAGCTGCTTCTCCAGAGTCCAGGAACCGCTCTGAAGCGACGCGGCAGCGTTTCGCCCTGCTATGTATAACGCTCCCTCAGGTGACCTGACGCATTCGAACGCAATACCCTTTTGACGCTCGGTCATGCACGCCTCGAGCTCCGGCGCTTCCTCGGATTCGCCGTAGCATCCGCGCTCGGGATCCAGACGATGGACAGATACCGACTCGCATGTTTCGTCCTCACCGCAGGAGACGGCGCAAGACAATGAGCTCAGGAACAGCAGCGTAATTAGGGAGCGAGCCACCTGCGAAACCTCCATCCAGACTCAACGTATTGATCTCAGCGCCTCTGTTGCAAGGTTGCTTCAACAACGCCGAAGGCCTTCAACGGAGCCAAGTTCTGTACTGCCGGTCGAGCGAACAGGGGAGCGCCCCCATCGGGTGGGCCGAACACATGCCACGGCTCAAGATAGTCCTGGCTTTCTAGGAGCCCGGCTGCCAAGAAGCCCGTGATGCGCCTAGGCTCCTGTACTCTGTTGCTTGCGTAAAACTCCTCAAGTGCCTGGTCGGGCGTAAGCGAAGTAGGCACCTCTTCCGCACTCCCCTCGAGCTCTGTCCACGCGAGCTTCAGACTAACAACTCGCAATTGTAGATCAAGACGGATCGTAATGGAATTTCTGAGCACTGGCAATCCAGCGACTTCCCGCCGAAAAACAACGCGAGCGCCCGTATCACGCCAGCGAGAGCAATCATCGTTCTCACTTGACCCCTGTTTCTCATCTTTGCTCCCCTTTGAGGTAGTAGAAGAGGCTAAAGGGATGATGACGGGCATGTCAAGTGTCCAGGGCATGCCTCCATCTGACCAAGCAGCGCCGCCAGTGGCCGACGCTGCGCGCGCACACCCTGCTCCGCCACGCCGGAC
>JALYWZ010000985.1 GCA_030852505.1 Myxococcota bacterium
GTGCTCGACGACTCGGGGATGGGCGCCGCGGAAACATCACCCTTAAGTGTGACGGTTGCGCGCGGCACGGGCGGCGCGCTCGGTTTGGGTGGCGACGCCGGCTGCCGTTCGACGGGCGTAGCGGCGGGCGGCGCTTCCGCTGGCGTTGCCTGAGGAGCCGGAGCGATCTCGTCGCCGAGCGCCGGGTTTGCGCGCCGGGCTTCCGAGAGCGCGATCGTTGCCGCCACGACCACGGCCGCACGAAACAGCTCGCGGCAGCCCGGGTCGCGGAGCTCGCGCTGCTCGTTGCCGACCTGCATCGAGAGCACGTAGCCCCCTCGCTCGGGCGTGATGCGAAGCGACGTCGGCAGTGGCTCGACGCCCGCGCCGAGGCGCTTTTGGACCTCTACCGTGAACTCGAGCTCGCTGCCACAGCCCGGCGGAACCTGCACGGCCGCCGCCGCATTCACGGTCGGAGCGAACAGCGAAAACCCGGCGAGCGCTGCGCCGAGCCAGCGCCGGCCCCCGGCGCAGCGAGCGAGCATCACGCGCGCCGGTTGCTCTTGCCGATCAGACCCTGCAGCTCGCGGAGCACGCTCTCCTGACGCCGCGCCGCTTCTTCGATCTGCGTCGATGCGGCGAGCGCACGCCCCGAGCCGCGGTCCAGCGTGCGGTGCGACGCCGTCAGCTGCCCGACCATGGCGTTGATGCTCTCCATCGACTGCTTGATCTGCTTGCTGCCGCGCGACTGCTCCTGCGACGAGCGCTCGACCTGGAGCGCGATCGTGCGCATCGTCTCGCCGCTCTTCATGATCAGCTCCGAGCCGCGCGCTTGCTGCGAGGTGGCGGCGGCGATCTGCTGGACGGTGGCGGCGATGCGGCCGATCGCGTCCGTCACCTGCTTGCTGCCCTTGGCCTGCTCGACCGTGGCGCGGGCGATCGCGCGCACCATGTTGGTGCTCTTCTGCGAGCTCTCGAGGATCTTCTTCAGCGCGCGCTCGGCCTCGTTCGAGACCTCGACGCCGCGATCGACGTTCAGCGCGCCGCGCTCGACGGCCTGGATGGCGTTCTTGCTCTCGGCCTGGATGGTCTTGATCAGGTCGGCGATCTCTTTGGTGCTGGCGCCCGCGCGCTCGGCGAGATCTTTGATCTCGTCGGCCACGACCGCGAAGCCCTTGCCGTGCTCGCCGGCCTGCGCGGCGATGATCGCCGCGTTCAACGCGAGTAGGTTGGTCTGCTCGGCGACGTCGTCGATCACGTTCAGGATCTGGCCGATGGCGTCGATCCGCGAACCCAGGTTCGAGATCACGCTCACCGCTTCCTGGCTGCTCTCCTTGATGCGGTAAATTTCGCCGATCGTCTTCAGGATCGCCTCGGCGCCGCGCTCGGCGTCCTGCGCCACCTCTTCCGAGAGCCGCGCGGTCTCGTTGGCGTTCGACTGCACCTGGTCGATCGAGACGTCCATCTCGTTCATGCTCGAGCTGGTCTCCTCGGCGGTGAGCGAGAGGGCGTCGACGTTCTTCGCGACCTCCTTGATCGAGTAGGCCATCTCCTCGATCGAGGCCACGGTCTCGCGCACGCTGGAGGCGAGCTGGCCGATGTTTTCCCCGACTTCTTCGGTCGTGGCGTTCATCTGCAGCACGGAGGAGCTCGACTCTTCGGCGCTGCCCGCCAGCATCTCGACGTTGGTCGCGATCTCGCGGTGCGACGCGGTCATCTCCTTGATGTAGCGCGCGGTCTCTTCGCTCGCGCTGACCTGGGTCGCGACGCCTTCACCGAGCTTTTGCAGGGCGGCGCCGGCGGTCTGGAAGGCTTCTTCCAGCATCTTGCCGTCGTCCCCGGCCTTGGTCTTGAGCGAGCTCAGCTGCTCTTCGAGGCCGGCGAGCGACGTGTACACCTTGGCGAGCGCGGGCGGCGCGTCGGACGGCGCCTCGGAGCGCTTGCCCTCGGCGGTGCGCTCCACGGCGAGCTGCAGGCGCTCGTACACGCGCTCGCCCCCGCCAGCATCGCTCGCGACGATCACCAGCGCGATCGAGCTCGCGATCCACAGCACGAACGCATACGTCACCATGCGTTGATCGAAGCCCGTGACCGAGGCCGTGATGAACGCCACGGCGGCGAGCGCAAGCATCGTTAGAACCTGACGCGGCGTGAGTCGGCTCATCGATTTCCCGGAAAACGGAGGGTCATCCCCGGTGGCAGGTTACTTTCGCGGCCGGCCGCGCAACAAGGAGAAAGGGATGTAGGTTCTTTGCACGCTAGAACGCCGCTCAGTCTGACTGCTCGGCGTTCTAGCCTTGTTCTCAGGGGTGGCACGCGCCGCCCCTCCCCGCCGAAGTGAATTCGTCGGGGCCCCTCCCCACGCGCTCACTCATCTCGTCCGAGTTTTCCGCAAATCTCGGCAAATTCCTAAGCGTTTGTCGCTCTAGTCCTGCGC
>JALYWZ010000986.1 GCA_030852505.1 Myxococcota bacterium
GCTCCGCCGCCTCCCGCGCCTCCCGCCGCTCCCGGGCCTCTCGCGCCCGAACCGCCTCCCGCCGGAGCGCCTGCGCCGGCTACGCCGTAATCGTCAATCGTCCGGGGTGCACTTGCCGGATCGAGGCGAGTGCCCTATTCTTCGCTTCTCGCTAACAGGCAGGTCCTTCATGGCAGTCACTCGAGCCCTCCCGCACCGTATGCCCCTCGTCGGCAAGGTCGCGGCGTCGCCGGTGGCAGTCATGGACTGCTGACGAAGCACTCAGCTTCGTAGCTAAAGCCGCCGCGGCGCCGAAAGGTCCCGCGGCGGTTTTCGTTTTGTCCCTCTCGGCTGACGGCTGACGGCCAGCCTTCCCCCCTTTCTTCCCGTTTCCCCTTTTTTTCAGGTCGTTCCCATGCCTTCCACAACAGCCGCTCCCGAGCCCGTGCTCGACGAGCGGCGCATCTTCAGCGAGCTGGTCCGGCTGTCCTGGCCGATCGCGATCAGCGTTTTGTCATACAGCCTGATGACGTTCGTCGACACCTACTTCGTCGCGCGTCTCGGCGCGGCGTCGGTGGGCGGCGTCGGCATCGGCGGCGTCGCTGCGTTCACCACGCTGTGTTTTGCGCTCGGAGTCTTGCGCGCCGTCAAGGTGTTGATATCGCAGGAAGCGGGCGCCGGACGCAAAGACAGCGTGCAAGCCTATCTGGGCGCGGGGCTCTGGCTCGCGTTCGGGTTCGGCGTCGCTTCGACGCTGCTCGCCTGGCCGCTCGCGAAGTTCTTGCCGAGCCTGTCCAGCGGCCCTTCGGGCGCGATCGCGGCCAGCTATCTCTCGATCCGCGCGCTCGGCACGTTGCCCGTGATCTTGCAAACGGCGCTGCGCGAAGCGCGCTATGGCATCGGGGATTCGCGCACGCCGATGTACGGCGCGCTATTCGCGAATCTGATCCACATCCCGCTCAATTACCTGTTCATCTTCAGCTTCGGCTGGGGCGTGGAGGGCGCAGCCTGGTCCACGGTGTCGATTCAGGTGCTCGAGCTCGCGTGGCTCGCGCGCGTCCACTATCCGACCGGTTTCGGGTTGCGCCTCGCGCGGCCCTCGCACGCAGTGCACCTGCTCCGCGTCGGAGTATCGACCGGGCTCGAGTTTTTTCTCGGCGTGTCGGCCTTCAGCGTGATCGTGGCGCTGATAGCGCGCATGAGCGAGGCGGATCTCGCAGCGCACCAGATCGGCATACAGCTGATCCACTTCGCGTTCCTGCCCGTGGTCGCCGTGGGCGAGGCCGGCAGCGTGCTGGCGGGCCAAGCCGTGGGCTCCGATCGGGATCGGCTGGTGCCGATCGTCGCTCGCCGCGCGCTGGGGCTTGCGGGGGGCTACGCCGCGCTGTGCACGCTGCTGTTCGCGCTCGGGCCCGAGCTCTTGCTCTCCGGATTCTCGGCGGAGGCGCGGGTGCGCGAGATCGGCGTCCACTTGCTGTGGATCGCGGCCGGGTTTCAGTTGTTCGACGCGGTGAACCTGGTGCTCCGCGCCGTGCTCCGCGGCACCGGCGACGTACGCGTCCCGACGCTGCAAGCGGTGCTATCGGGCTGGGCGCTGACGCCGACGCTCACCTGGTGGCTCGGCATTCACCACGGCCTCGGAGCCGCGGGCGGCTGGCTCGCGCTGTCGGCCGACATCGCCTTCGGCGCCGCCTTCCTCTCGATTCGCACCTGGCTCGGCGCTTGGCGCCCCTCTGCCAGCGCATCCCGTCAGCGCATCGCACTCAGCAACGCCGCAGCGGGCGCTTAGGACTTGGGTGCAACAGGAAGGCGGTAAGACAGGAAGGCCGGATCCAGAATTTTTGGGTGCGCGCTGCGCGACGATTCGCTCCGAGTAACGTCGCAACACGGCTTTTGTCGCCAAGGCGCCATGGACGCCAAGAGTCGCCATGGTTTTTGGGGTCGCACTGCGCGACGATTCGCTCCGAGTAACGTCACAACGCGACGTTGACTCCGTCGCGCCCAAACAAAAGAACTTCCGGTCTTCCCGCCTTCCTTCCGCCTTCCTGTTGCCCGATCTCGATCCGCCGAGACGCGCCGTGCCTCCGACGGCTATTTCTTCGCGCCACCGCATTTGCCCGGGGCGCAACCGCCGGGTGCGCAGCTACCGTCTTTGCCGGCGGAGGCGCTCGGGGAGGCGCTCGGCGCGGCGGAGGCGACCTCGGTGGCGCCGACCGCGGTGTTCACGGGCTCGGCGCGGGCTTCCGCGGGCTTCTTGTCGCAGGCGGCGATCGACAAACCCGCGAGCACCGTCAGGGCTGCTTCGACACCGATCTTCATGCGCGGGGTCTGACACAAAACGAGCCCGGCGTCCCGAGGGCCGACCGCGAGGGGTCGACCCGGGGACGCCGGTGTCTCGTTACCGACCGCTCACTTCGCGGGCGGTGCTGCCGGAAC
>JALYWZ010000272.1 GCA_030852505.1 Myxococcota bacterium
CGCAGAGTAGCTTCTGCATCGAGGGTCGCGCCGGCGGCGGCTGCGGTGCGGGCTCCGCCTGCATTGCGGACTCGAGCGACGGACCCGAGTGCATCTTGCTCAAGGGCTCGAACGCGGCCTGTCCGACTGGCTACAGCCGCGACGTGGCGGGCACCTGGTACACGGGTTACAGCGACCAGCGCACCTGCTCCGAGTGCTACTGCGGCTTCATGCAGGGCGCGTGCACCGGCGCGCGGCTCGAGGTGTATCCGATGTTTGGCTGCACCGGCGGCGGCACCGTCGTCAGCAACGGCGAGCAGGGCGACGCCTGCGACCTCCCGTTCGGCGCCATGTCGGCGCGCATCATCGGCAGCGCCGACCCCATCACCTGCCCGCCCCAGTCCTACCCCGACGACAAATTGAACCCGACCGGCGCGCACACGGTTTGCTGCCGCTGAGGCGTCGACTATTTTCGTAACGCGGCGCTGCGAGGCGACCTATGCCAGCATGATCGCCGTGCCGTCACCGTTTGCCGCCTCGGAACCGCCGGATGGGGAGCTCGCGCTCCAGGCCGGGCCGGGCTTTCTGGCGTGGGTCTCCGGTCTGGTGCACGCCCATCGGGAGCGGCTGCTGGCGTACGCGCGGCGCCGCGGGCTCGGTGCGGAAGAGGCGCTGGACGCCGTGCAGGACAGCTTCGTGTCGTTCTTGCGGCTGCCCGAAGCGCGGTCGATCGCGCACGAAGGCGACGACGCGCTCAAGCTCCTGACCGTGATCGTCCGCCACAACCTGCAGAACCGACTGCGCAAGAGCCGGCGCCACGAGCGCGCGCAAGCCTTGATCGAGGCCGAAGCCGCCCAGCTCGACAACGAGGACAGTGAGTCGCTGATCGCGCGGGCCGAGCAGCTCGCGCACGTCAGAGGCTGCATCGAGCGCATGGCCTACTTGCAGCGTCAGGTCGTGATGCTGAGCTTGCTCGATCGAGAGCCGCGCGACCAGGTGGCGGAGCTGCTCGGGATTTCGGACGGCTACGCGCGCGTGCTCTTGCACCGCGCCCGCGAACACGTCCGCACCTGCCCCTACGATTCCGAGTAACGCCGGCGCTCCCTGCGACCTACGAGGGCGGACCTCGAAAGGAGTCAGAGATGAGCACGAAGACGGCGATCGTTACCGGTGCATCGAGCGGCATCGGGTTGGGCATTACAGAGGCGCTCTTGGAACACGGTTACAATGTCGTGGCCACCTCGAGAACGGCCTCGCAATCCGGGCAATTGCGGCGCTCGGCAAGGCTCGTGATCGTGGACGGCGACGTCGGAGTGGCGCGCACCGCCGAGCTCGTCGTGAACGCCGCCCGCGACTTCGGCGGCCTCGACTTGCTGGTCAACAACGCCGGGATCTTCATTCCGAAGCCGTTCACGGAGTACACGCAGGACGACTTCGCGCGGTTGTTGTCGACGAACGTGGCCGGTTTCTTCCACATGACGCAACACGCGCTGCGCGTGATGGAAGCCGAAGCCCGCGGGCACATCGTCAACATCGGGACCTCGCTCGTGAAGCAGCCGATCGCCGGCGTGCCGAGCGCCTTGTCGATCTTGACCAAGGGTGGAATCGAAGCCGCGACGGCGTCGCTCGCCATCGAGTACGCCTCCCGCGGGATCCGCGTGAACACCATCGCCGCCGGAATCATCGACACGCCGATGCATCCTTCCGAAAAGCACGAAGCGTTGAAAGGCTTGAGCCCCGCCAAGCGCTTGGGCAACGTGCGCGAAATGGCCGAGGCCGTGCTGTACCTCGAAGGCGCGACCTTCGTGTCCGGCCAGATTTTGCATTTGGACGGTGGCGCGCACGCTGGCAAGTGGTCTTGAGGAGGCAATGATGATGGAAATCTTGGTTGGTCTACTGGTGACGGACGAAACAACCTACGCGACTTACCGCGCGCACATGACTCCGCTGCTCACCGCCAGCGGAGGCAGCTTCGGCGTCGATGTGCGGGTCGCGGAGGTGCTCCAGAACCCGGGCAGTCAGCCCTTCAATCGCCTGTTCACAATCCGCTTCCCTTCGCGCGCGGCACACGACGCGTTCTTTGCAGATCCGGAGTATCAGGCGGTGCGGAAGCGCTACTTCGATCCGAGCGTAGCCCCGGAGGGACGCTTCATTCGGCGCTACGAGGTGCTGCCGAGCAGCTGAGCGCGATGGCCAGCTACTTGGAACGCGAGCGTCAGCCGCCGGAGCCGCCCATGCCCATCGACTCGCAGGTGCCCGATTCGGCGTCGCAATCGGCCGCGCTCGCGCAGGTTTCGTCCAGGTCTTCCCACACCGCTCGGCCGTCGGCCGGCGCATCGCAGCGTTGCGGCTGCGCGCCGTCACAGTTGAAGGTGCCGGCAACGCACTGGTCGCAAGTCATCTGACTAGCGGGCGTGAGGGAGGCCATGCACAGCGCCGCGCTGCCGCAGGTCGCGAGATCCTCGAAGCCCGTGCGCGTCTCGTTGCAGATGCGGAGCGTGGCGCCGCTGCAGCTCTTCTCTCCCTCCGCGCAAGCGTACGTGCGACACGAGCTCGCGTTGCAGGTGGTCGCATTCAGCGAGTCGGTGCACAACGCTGCCGAATCGCAGGTGTCGCAGGTCCTGAGCTCTGTGCGCTCGGCGTTGCAGAGCTGCAGCACGCGCGAGCCCGCGCCGCCGCACGAGTAGCCGGGCGTCGCGCAGGCCGGCGCGGGGCAGGTCATGCCGTTCGGATCGGCGTGGGCTTGCTCGCACAGGCCGTTGGTCTCGCAGGTGGCGAGCGGCATCGCCTGCGTGTTGATCAGGCTCGGCGGGCACTTGAAGAGCGTGCGGTTACCGGTTCCGCCGCACCAGCGATCGGGCAGGTTGCAGGAGCGTGCGATGCACTCCGTGCGCGCAGCGTCGGCGCGCGTCGCCTCGCACAACCCGGCCGAGTCGCAGGTGTCGAGCGCCGGCGCCTGCGAGTTGATGCGGCTCGGCGGGCACTGGTAGAGCGAACGGTTGTCCGCGCCGCCGCACCAGCGATCGCCGAGGTTGCAGGTCGGCTCCACGCAGGCGCTCGCGCCGCACAGATCGTTGGCGATCGAGGCGCTGCACAGCTCGGCGGTCGCGCAGGTGTCGCAAACTTCCCAGCCATCCAGCGCGTCGTTGCAAAGCTGGAGCTCTGTCGGGCTGGTCGGGTTGCAGCGCTTCTGCCCCGCGAGGCAGACCGCGTCGCCGCAGGTGCCGGTCGCGAACTTGCACAGCGAGATGCTGGCGCAGGGCTCGCCGTGCGCCACGAACCCGGTGCGGCCGGGGTTGCAGATCTCGGGTTGCGCCCCGGTGCAGCGCGTCTGGCCTGCGGCGCAGGCGGGCTCGCCGCAGGTGCCGGTCCGCGCGTCGCAGAGCTCTGCGGTCATGCACGGGGTGCCGGTGTTGCGGTACTCCGTGAGCGCGGCGTTGCACACCTGAGGTTGCGCGCCGTCGCATCGGAAGGAGCCGCCGTCGCAGGCGGGCGCTCGGCACACGGGCTCGTTGTTTTCCAGCGTCTGCTTGCACAGGCCGTCGCTCTGGCAGGTGTCGATCGTGTCCCAGCCTTCGCCGGTGCAGACCTGCAGCGCGGGGCCGTTGCATTGGCGCGCGCCCGGGGTGCACGGCGCCGTTTCGCACTTGCCGTTCTGGGCGTCGCAGTGCGCTGCCGACTGGCACGCCTCGACGGGGACCCAACCGGTCAGATCGTCGGCGCAGCGCTCGAGCGCGCCGGCAGCATCGCAGAGGAACGCACCGGGGGTCGTGCAGCCCACCTGCCGGCAGGTCTTCGCGTCCTTGTCGCAGAGCGCCGGGCTGTCACAGGTCCGGATCGCCACCCAGCCGCTCAACGCTTCGTTGCAGACCTGGAGCTCCGCGCCCTGGCAACGCGCATCGCCGAAGCTGCAGCTGCTGCTCGTGCACCCTTCACGCGGGTTGCAGAGCTCCGACGACGCGCACGGCTCTTCGAGGTCTCTCCAGCCCGTTTGCGTGTCGTTGCAGGCTTGGAAAATCGGACCATTGCACTGCGTCTGCCCCGGCGCGCAGGGCGTTTCGGTGCACACGCCGGCCTCGGCGCTGCAATGCGCCGGTGAGGCGCAGTTCCCGAGAAACATCCAGCCGTTGCGCTCCGGGTTACAGCCTTGAAGCTCGATGCCGCTGCAACGGCGCTTGCCCGCGACGCACGTGGGTGGCACGCAAACCCCGCGCGCGGCGTCGCACAGCGCGGCCGACGCGCAGCGCATCTGGAACTGCAGCTCCGAGCCGTCGGCGTTGCAGCGGCGGAGCTCATCGCCGCTGCACTGCGCCGCGTTGGGCTCGCAGACGCTCTGGATGCTGCTCTCGGTGACGGAGTAGTCGCCGAACAGCTTCTGGCAGCCGCCCGACAGCAGCATCGACCCGAGCACGAGCGCGCCCGCACCAGCGTTGGCTAGCGCACGCATGGCGACTCAGCTCCTCGAGCGCGATTCACGATTCCCTGAAATCACCGGCGAACCCACGCCTTCGTGAGTGCGCACAGGTAAGACAACCACCGTACATCCCCTACCCTCGGTCACGTCGGCTCGCAATAGGCAAATTGCACCGACGGGTTCCCCGCGTGATCGCGCGCCGCCTGGCGGATCCGTGAGCGACGCGTCCCGCTCCGTCCCTGGCGACCAACGCTTGGAACGGCGCCGTCAGGTGACGAGCGGTCCGCCAGGGCGACGCGCCTGGCAATTAGGATGGATGCATGTCCACCAAGCTGGATCGCGCGGAACCCCGGGCTCGAGGGACGGCGTTCGACGCGACTTCGGGTATGCCGCTTGCTTCGCAGGTCTCCGTCTCGTGGAAGGACGGAGTGCCATGCAACATCTCGAACGCATCTTCTCGTCGAGCCCCAACCGAATTGCCCGTGATTCCCAGGTGATCGAGGCCTGTATCGAGGCTTGCGCCGAATGTGAGCGCGCGTGCGCGGCCTGTGCAGATGCTTGCCTGGGTGCACCCGATCCCAGCCAGCTCCGGAAGTGCATCCGCCTGAACCTCGACTGCGCCGACATCTGCGATACCACCGCGAGGATCCTGACCCGTCAGTTTCACGCGAACTTGAAGTTCATCCGGGCTCAGATCGAGGCCTGCGCGCTGGTCGCGGCTGCCTGCGGTGCGGAGTGCCTCGCCCACGCAGGGATGCATCGCCACTGCGGCTTCTGCGCCGAGGCCTGCAAGCGCTGCGAAGACGCCTGCCGCAAAGCCCTACGCACGCTGCCGTCCGCGAACGCCTGAAGCCTCCACGCGCGCTCGAGAGCGTTCCGTTCCGTTCCGTTCCGCTTCGCTAAGCACCGAGCGACGCCAGAACCAGCGCTGATGTAGAGCGAACGACACCCAAGTAACGAGCTTCGCTACAGCTCCCGACTCCATTCGCGGGTGAAATAAGCAATTGCGAATTGAAGGGTGGTTGGGCAGTATTAAAGATCATCACGACTGAGGGGCTCTGATCACCGCCTGACGCGGGAGCCGCCAGGACCTCGATTCAGCGCCAGCGAGGGCACCGGCGACGCACGATCGGAAGCAAGCAGGAGGCGCCAGGACACGGAGGGACCGCGTGTCGAGCACAACCATTCATCACGAGGGAGAGCTCGTTTCCGGGCAGATGCTCGGACGCTACGAGCTATTGATGCCGATTGCGACGGGCGGCATGGGCACGGTTTGGGCCGCACGCCTCAAAGGCACTCGCGGCTTCCGTAAGCTCGTAGCGCTCAAGACCATCTTGCGCTCGTTCGAAAACTCCGACTCCGAGCGGATGTTGTTCAGCGAAGCCATGTTGGCGTCGCAGATCCATCACCCGAACGTGGCCGAGACGCTCGAGCTCGGCGAGCAGGACGGCGTCTTGTACCTGGTGATGGAGCTCGTCACCGGCGAGTCGCTGAGCTTCGTGCTGAAGGAAGCGCACAAGCGCGGCGGGGTTCCGTTTCAGGTTGCCGTCAACCTGGTGGGGCAGGTGTGTCGCGGGCTTCAGGCGGCGCACGAGCTGCGCGACGAGAACGGGCAGCGCGTCGGCCTCGTGCATCGCGATATTTCACCGCCGAACGTGCTGGTCACGGACACCGGCACGGTGAAGATCGTGGACTTCGGCGTGGCCACCACCACTTCGAGCGCTACTTACGGATCGGGCGAGATCAAGGGGAAAATCTCGTACCTCGCGCCCGAGCAGCTGCGCGGTGAGCCGGTCGACGCGCGCGTCGACGTCTTCACCACGGGCATCTTGCTGTACCTGCTGACGGTGGGGCGCCATCCGTTCCGCGCGGACGGCGAAGCCGCGACGGTGGCACGCATCCTCTCGGACACGCCGGCGGCGCCACCGTCGGCGTTGCTCGAGTACTACCCCGAGGCGCTCGAAGCGGTGGTGTTGCGTGCGCTCGACAAGCGCAAGGACACGCGCTTCCCGTCCGCTCTAGCGCTGCTCGAGGCGCTGCAGCGCGCCGTTCCCGACGCGTTCGGGCCGCGCGCAGACGGAGCGGTCGCGGTTTACGTGAAGCAGCTCATGAACGAGCGCCTCGCGGAACGACGAGCGACGCTGCGCATGGCGGAAGAGCTCGCCGAGCGTTCGGTCTCTCGCGACTCCGTGCGCTCGGTCGCGGCGATCGTCGCGCCTTCGCTGGCGCCGCCGC
>JALYWZ010000273.1 GCA_030852505.1 Myxococcota bacterium
ACGCTTCACGACCGCCGCTGCCATCGGCACCTGGGTCGGCTTCGGGCGCGGAGCGAGCTCCGGGAGCCGTGCCGCGAGGCCGCCCGCGTAACCCCGACAATGCTCCGACAGGGGGCACTCGCCGCAGCGCGGCTTCTCCGGCACACACACGGTCGCGCCGAGCTCCATCAACGCCTGATTGTGATCGCCCGGACGCGCGGCGGGCACGAGCTCTTCGGCTCGCCGCCACAGCTCGCGCCTGAGCGGCGCCTTCGCCGGATCGCCGCGCAGCGCGAAGACGCGCGTGAGGACGCGGATCACGTTGCCGTCGACCACGGGCACGCGCTCGCCATAGGCGATGCTCGCGATCGCGCCAGCCGAATAGGGACCGATGCCCGGCAGGGCCGTGAGCTCGCTGCTCTTCGAGGGCAGCTGGCCGCCGTGGCGTTCCACGACCAGCTCTGCTGCGCGCTTCAGCGCCCGGGCTCGCGAGTAGTAGCCGAGCCCCTGCCAGGCATGGAGCACTTCGGCCTCTTCGGCGCGTGATAACTCGCGCACGCCCGGAAAGCGCGCGAGCCAGCGCTCGAAGTAGGGAATGACCGTCTTCACCTGGGTCTGCTGGAGCATCACCTCGCTGACCCAGATCGCGTACGGATCGCGGGTCTCCCGCCAGGGCAGCTCGCGGCGCGTTCGGTCGTACCAGCGAAGCAGCGGGATCGAGAGGTCCAAGGGCAGGGGAGGAGGTCTAACCCCTTGTGGAGCCTGGGATCAACGTGCTGAAATGCGGAAGTCCATGTCGAAACCCGTCAGCGTCCCGCTCGAGGCCATCCGCACCGATGGCTGGTTCGAGCGGATCGGCGAGGGCATCGGCAGCTTCCAGGCGCTCTGCGACATCGTCGGGGCGCGGTTCTTCGCGTTCGCGATGATCACCGGGGCGCGCATCACGTCGCTGACCGTCGATCGCCGAGTGCCCGAAAACACCCTGGTCGAGTTCGTGGTGGGCTCGGACGAAGAAGAGGGCAGCCAGGACCCGCAGAAGCTGACGCTCGCCGAGTTCCGGATGCGGCTCGTGGCGGCGCTGGTGATGGAAGACGCGCTCGGCCCCCCGCCGACCCGCTCCACCGACGTCGAGGCCGTGCAGCTTCACATCGGCGTGCGTTATCTGCTGCTCGCGCCGCTCTACGGCTACGCGCTGAAGGAGCTGATCGCCGACCCCGAGGAGTCGGAGATCTCGTTGCTCCACGACGGCATCGAGGAGACCTACCCGCTCGGCGCGTTCCGGGCACGGATCCGCGATCACGTCCGCGAGGAGCTCGTGCGCGTGTCGCGCCCCCAGTCGCGGGGAGCCATCGAGCTGTCGCGGGTGGACGAGGCCGAGCGAGCCGCCGAGCAGGGCGAACACCTGAAGATCGTCGAGCTGCTCGGGAGCTGGCCGGCGCCGCTCGCGATCTTCCTGCGCACTCCGGAGGGCCAGTCGCTCCCGCAGGACACGCGCGCCACGATCTCGCGCGGCCTGTCGCTGCTCGGCACCGCCTGCGTCACCCTGGGCGACGTCGGGAAGGGGGAAGAGGTGCTCCGGCTCGCGGTCCAGTATGCGGGGGACGGTCCCGCGGCACCCGACTGCTTTTTCCGACTCGCGGACGCCCTGATGGGCGACCGGCGGGCCGGTGAAGCGATTGGAGCCCTGCGCCGCGCCGCCAACCTCGGCACGCCCGGCATGAAGGTCTGGCCATTGCTCGCCGACGCTTTCTGCCAGCGCGGTCGCTGGCTTGCGGCCCTGTCGGCGGTGATGGAGGGACGCGCTGCCGGGGTGCCGGCCGAGGTGCTGCAGGGCGCGCTCGACCAGGTTCATGCCGGCCTCGGCCCGCAGCTCGGGGCGCTGATTTCGGTGCTGGAATCCCCCGCCGAAAGCCAGCCGCCCGGCAGCTCGGCCTAGCTGCTCGGATGGTGGCAGCGACCTCTGATTGACAGCATGATTCCGCGGGCACTACATAGCCCCGCGAGTCCGCTCGGGATTTCTCCAGTTTCTCCCCCGAGCGGCCGATCCCCGGATCTTTCCCATGGTGGAACTCTACCTGCCCATGTTCGTGATGTTCGCCATCGTGGCGGTCATCGCGTCCGTCATGTTCTTGGGAGGCCAATTCATCGGCCCCAAGAATCCAACGCCCGAGAAGATGACGTCGTTCGAGTGCGGTAACGACACCGAAGGCGCCGGCTCCACGCGACTCAGCGTGAAGTTCTACCTGACGGCGATCCTGTTCGTGGTCTTCGATATCGAGGTCGTGTTCATGTACCCGTGGGCCGCGCTCTTCAAAGGGCTCGGCTGGACCGGGTTCTTCAGCATGTTCGGCTTCATCGTCGCGCTGATCGTCGCGCTCGCGTACTGCTGGAGGAAGGGAGCACTCGAATGGGAGACTTGATCAGCAACAACTCGGAGATCGTCACGCCGGGCGATGGCCAGGGTTTCGCCACCACGCGCCTCGCGGACATGCTGGCGTGGGCGCAGAAGTACTCGCTGTTCATGTACCCGTTCGTGACCGCCTGCTGCGGCATGGAGTTCATGGCGGTCTCGAGCCCGCGCTACGACTTCTCGCGCTTCGGCTCGGAAGCTCCGCGTTTTTCCCCACGCCAGAGCGACTTGCTGTGGGTCGTCGGCACGATCGTGCAGCGCCAGGCGCCGATCCTGCGCCGCATCTACGAGCAGATGGCGGAGCCGAAGTGGGTGCTGGCATTCGGCACCTGCGCGTCGTGCGGCGGCTTCTACGACAACTACGCGACCGTCGCGGGCATCGACAAGATCATCCCCTGTGACGTGTACGTGCCCGGCTGTCCGCCCCGCCCCGAAGCGGTGCTCGACGGGCTGATGCTGCTCCAGGACAAGATCCAGAAGGGTGATCGGCGGCCTGCGGTGGTCAAGCCGCGCCACGACCCGGTGGACGATCCGGGGCTCGGTCTGGTGCAGGTGCGGCGTTCGCGCTCGTC
Source organism: Myxococcota bacterium (assembly GCA_030852505.1). Lineage (GTDB taxonomy): Bacteria > Myxococcota_A > Polyangia > Polyangiales > Polyangiaceae > PMG-095. The sequence goes on from JALYWZ010000273.1 coordinate 2,962, forward strand.
GCGTCCGTCGAACGCGCCTACCTGAAACCCAGGCCCGTGGAGCAATAGAAGGATTTCGCATGGCCAAGGCCCTGGTCGACCTGATCGCACGCACCTTTCCCGACGCAATCGTCGAAACCTCAGCACAGCACGGCGACGAGACCGTCGTGCTCACGCCCGATTCGTGGAAGAGCGTCGCGCGCTTCTTGCGCGACGATCCGCGGGCACGCCTCGACATGCTGATGGATCTCACGGCCGTCGATTACCCGGATCGCGAGCCGCGCTTCGAGGTCGTCGTTCACCTCTACTCGCTCAGCAAGGGTCACCGCTTGCGGATCAAGGCTCGCGTCGGCGACGCCGAGGGCGAGAACGCAGAGCTCGACACGCTGACCGAGCTCTGGGCGAGCGCCAACTGGGCGGAGCGCGAGGCCTACGACATGTTCGGCGTCAGCTTCCGCGGACACCCCGATCTGCGACGCATCCTCACCTATCCGGAGTTCGAGGGTCACGCCTTGCGCAAGGATTACCCGGCCGAGCGCATCCAACCGCTCGTGCCTTACCGCGACGTACCGAACATCGAGAAGCTCGCGCCCTTCGGCCGTGACGAGGGCATGCCGTTCGGTCGTCAGACCCACGCGCACGGCCGACTCGAAATTCCGAGCGACGAACCCGAAAGCCTCTGATGGAAGCACTGGACCAAGACCTCGACGACGCGGAGCTCGAAGTCGCGTCCGAGCCGATGTTGCTGAACGTCGGCCCCGCGCACCCGGCCATGCACGGCACGGTGCGGATCGTGATGGAGCTCAGCGGCGAATCCATCGAACGCTGCGACGTGCAGGTCGGCTATCTGCACCGCGGCTTCGAGAAGATGTGCGAGCGCGGCACCTGGACGCAGGTGTTCCCGTACGTCGATCGCCTGAACTACGTCTCGCCGATGCTGAACAACGTGGGCTTCGCCATGGCCTGCGAGAAGCTGCTCGGCATCACCGTCCCCGATCGCTGCCAGTACTACCGGATGATCCTGGGCGAGCTCGCGCGCATGTCGGATCACCTGACCTGCGACGGTGCGATGGCCATGGAGCTCGGCGCGTTCACGCCGTTCCTGTGGATGATCAAGGGCCGGGAGATGATCTGGGACTTGATGGAGGAGGAGACCGGCGCGCGCCTGACTCACTCTTTCGGTCGCGTGGGCGGCATGGCTCAGCCCCCGACCGACGGCTTCAAGGAGAACGTCAAGGCCGTCACCAAGCAGATCCTGCACATCGTCGAGGAGGTCGAGCGGCTGCTGCTCGGCAACCGCATCTTCCTCGATCGCCTCGAGAACGTCGGCATCGTCAGCCAGGAAGACGCAATCTCGCTCGGTTGGACCGGCCCGTGCTTGCGCGCGACCGGCATCCCGTACGACATCCGCAAGTCGCACCCGTACATGAAGTACGGCGAGGTGGACTTCGAGGTTCCGGTCGGCTCGGCGAGCGACTGCTACGACCGCTTCATGGTGCGGATCGAGGAGCTCAAGCAGAGCTCGCGCATCATCGATCAGTGTCTCGAGCGCATGCCCGACTCGGGCCCCGTCAACGTCGACGATCCGCGCGTGATCTTGCCGCCGAAGGAAGACGTCTACACGACGATCGAGGGCACGATCCAACACTTCAAGATCGTGATGGAAGGGCTGAAAATTCCGGCCGGCGAGGTGTACTCCTACACCGAGGGCGGCAACGGCGAGCTCGGCTTCTACATCGTGAGCGACGGCAGCGGCACGCCTTACCGCGTGCGGATCCGGCCGCCCTGTTACTACATCACGGGCGGCCTCGAGCGCGTGATCACGGGCCAGATGATGGCCGACGTGGTGCCGTGCTTCGGAAGCTTGAACATGATCGGTGGCGAGTGTGACCGGTGAAGGGCACACGCGAGCTTTTCTTTTCTGAGTAATCCAGATGCCGACGATTAAACTCGACGACCGCGACATTCCGTTCGAGCCCGGCGACACGATCATCCGCGCGGCGCACCGCGTGGGCGTGGACATCCCGCACTACTGCTGGCACCCCGGGCTGAGCGTGGCGGCGAACTGCCGCATGTGTCTGGTCGAGATCGCGCCGCCGCCCGGGCGCCCCGCGTTGATGCTGGACGTGCTGGCCTGGGACGCCGAGCGCGGCGACTACGTGCCGCAGCGCAAACCCAAGCTCCAGCCCGCCTGCCAGCAAGCGTGCGCCGACGGCATGGTCGTCAAGAGCCAGAGCAGCGAGCACGTGCTGCGTGCGCGCTCGGCGGTGCAAGAGCTCCTGCTGCTGAACCACCCGGTAGATTGCCCGATCTGCGATCAGGCGGGGGAGTGCCGGCTCCAGGATTACTGGCTCGAGCACCAGGCCAAGAAGAAGCGCATGCGGGACGAGCCCGTCCACAAGCCGAAGGGCGTCGTGTTCGGGCCGACCATCGTCTACGACGCCGAGCGCTGCATCGTCTGCACGCGCTGCGTGCGCGTCTCCGACGAGCTCGCCAAAGATCCGGTGCTGTCCGTGCGCGAGCGCGGCAACCTGAACGAGATCACGGTCGCGCCGGGCCGCCAGCTCGATCACAACTACACGTTGATGACCGAGTACGTGTGCCCGGTCGGCGCGCTGACGGCCATCGACTTCCGCTTCAAGGCGCGCGTCTGGTTCTTGCGCTCGGCGCGCACGGTCTGCACCGGCTGCGCGACGGGCTGCAACTCGTTCACGGACTTCGACCCGCGTTCGCAGAAGGTTTATCGCTACCGCCCGCGCGAGAACATGGCGGTCAACAAGTACTGGATGTGCGACGTCGGCATGCTCGACCACCGGCGCATCCACGAGAACCGCGTGCTCGAGGCGCGCGTCGGCGGAGAGCCGACCACGCTGGTTTCGGCGGTTCAAAAGGCGGCCGAGCTTTTGCGCCGAGCCGACCCCGCCTCCACGGCGGTGGTCCTGAGCGCGGAGCACTCGCAAGAGGACAACGCCGCGCTGCTCTGGCTCGCTCGCGAGGTGCTGCACGTCGCCGGCATCTACGAGAGCGGCCGCCCCGACGGCCCCGGTGACAACATCTTGCTCGACTCCGACCGCAACCCGAACGAAGCCGGCATCTTCGAGCTGGTCGCGCCGAGCGCACCCAAGAGCTTCGACGACTTCTTGAAGGCCGCGGCGGACGGCAGCATCAAGACCGTGCTCGCGCTCGGCTCTCAGGTGAACGATCCGAGCAAGCCGATCCCGGCGGGCATCGAGCTCGTGGCGCTGTCCACGCACGAAGGGCCCTGGGCCAAGCGCGCCAAGGTGCTGCTCCCGGCCTCGAGCTGGGCAGAATCGGACGGCACCTTCGTCAACGCCAAGGGCCTGCGCCAGCAGAGCGAGAAGGCGATCGAGCCGCAGGGCGCGTCCCGCCCCGCGTACCGACTGGTCGCCGACGTCGCCAAGGTGCTCGGCTCGCCGCCGGGCTGGAAGCGCCTGATTGATCTGCAGAACGCGTTCTCGATCCAGCGCTCGTCGGCCTCGCCGGCGGCCCCGGTCAGCGCGGGAGCCGGTTCATGAATCTCGATTGGATCCTGGTCGCGCTGAGCGGCCTCAAGGCTTTTGCCGTCGTGATGTTCGCCATGAACGTGGCGGTGCTGCTCACCTGGGCGGACCGCCGGCAAGGCGCGGCGATCCAGGACCGCGTCGGCCCGAAC
>JALYWZ010000274.1 GCA_030852505.1 Myxococcota bacterium
GGCCACGGGCAGAGCCACCCGCGGTCGACCACTGCCGCTACGAGATCGCGATCGAAAGCCAGCGCCCGCTGTTGCTCGACGTAACCGTGAGCTGTCGGGGCGCTGCGGTCAGCGGCCTCGGTCACGACAACCCGCTGCTGCGCGACTACTTCGTCGCCCCGCGCGAGGCGCAGCGCCCGCTGCGCGAGCAGGATCTGCGCTTCGAGCTCACGACGCCGAAGCAGCGCGCGGTCTTCCACTACCGCGTGGATCTCGAGCGGATGGCTCGCGAGCGAAAGGACATCGACGCCGCGCTCAGGATCGGCGGGTCCGTCGTGGCGCCCGCCTCGTCGTTCCTGCTCTACCCCGTGCCGCAGCTGCCAGAGACGCGGATCGAGGTTCGCCTACGGACGCCGGAGAATTTCGGCTTCACCTCGGGCCTCGAGCGAAAGGGCGACGCCTACGTGATTCAGGCGCACGAAATCTCGGCCGCGACGTACTCCGTGTTCGGCCGGTTCAGCGAGCGCGCGATCGAGCTGCCGGGCGGGCGCCTCGATCTGGCTCTGCTCGACGCCAGGCCCGAAGTCGAAATCGACGCCCTCAGGCGCTGGGTCGAGCGCCGCGCGCAGCTGATCGCGGAGTTCTACGGTCGCTTCCCCGCTCCGCGCACGCTGCTCGTGCTGCTGCCGTTAAAAGCAGAAAGCGCTGCGGTGGTGTTCGGCAAGCTGTTGCCCGAGAGCGCCCCCGGCGTGGCCGTGTCGTTCGGCACCCGCACCCGCCCTGCGGCGCTCGAGCGCGATTGGATCTTGCTCCACGAGCTGTTCCACATCGGTGTTCCGTCGTTCGACGACGAAGGCAAGTGGTTCGACGAGGGGCTCGCCACCTACTTCGAGCCGATCCTGCGCGTGCGCGCGGGCATGCTGTCGGAGCTCGAGCTGTGGCGCGAGCTCGCGCGCGGGATGCGGCGCGGGCTCCCGGGGCTCGCGCGCTACGGGCTCGAGTATGCGCCCGATTACTCCGGAACTTACTGGGGCGGCGCCGTCTACTGCCTGCTCGCCGACGTCGAGCTCCGCAAATCGTCGGGGCTCGCCCGGGGGCTCGAAGACGCCGTGCGCGCCGTGTTCGCCGCTGGCGGCCGCTCCTCGGAGGTCTGGTCGCTCGATAAGACGTTCGCGCTCGCCGAACGCGCGCTGCAGACGGACGTGTTGTCGAAGCTCCGAGCTCGCCACGCAGAGCGCCCGACGCCGGTCGATCTGGATGCGCTGTTCGCGGCGCTGGGCGTGGTGGTGCGCGACGAAACCGTCGTCCAGCTGCGAAACGACGCGCCCCTGTCGGCCGTACGCGCGGCTTTGGTGAAGCCCCCGCCGTCGCGCTGACGCGAGCTCGTGAAACGCTCGCGCGCGCCGACCGTAAGACCCGATGTTGACGACGGAATCATCCCCCGTCGCTCCACGGAGTACCGCTCATGACCCAGGCGTTCAGCACCACCACGCGTTCGATCGTCGATTTCGAGGCCGTCAAGACCCGCCAGCAAGCCATGTGGGCGTCGGGAGACTTCGCCGTGATCGGCACCACCCTGCAGATTGTCGGTGAGAGCCTGTGCGAAGCCGTCGACCTCACCTCGGGAGCCCAGGTCCTCGACGTCGCTTGCGGCAACGGCAACGCCGCGCTCGCGGCCGCGCGCCGCTTCTGTCAGGTGACCGGGCTCGACTACGTCCCCGAGCTGCTGGACAAGGCGGGCGAGCGCGCCCGCGCGGAACGCCTCCAGCTCACGACCGTGGTGGGCGACGCGGAGCGGATGCCCTTCCAGGACGGGCGCTTCGACGTCGCGCTCTCGACCTTCGGCGTGATGTTTGCGCCCGATCAGGAGCGAGCCGCCAACGAGCTGATGCGGGTCGTGCGCCCCGGCGGCAAGATTGGTCTCGCCAACTGGACCCCCGAGGGCTTCGTCGGTCAGATGCTGAAAACGGTGGGCCGCCACGTGCCGCCTCCCTCCGGCGTGCCCTCGCCGGCGTTCTGGGGCGTCGAGTCGCGGCTCCGTGACTTGTTCCACGACGTCCGCTCGCTGCGCGTGACGCGGAAGGAGTTCGTGTTCCGCTACGAGTCGGCGGCTCACTGCTTCGACGTGTTCCAACGCTTCTACGGACCGACGTTCAAGGCGTTCGGCGCCCTCGACGCCGACGGCAAGGCGCGGCTGATGGCCGAGCTGATCGAGCTGTCGTCTCGCTTCAATCGTCGCACCACGTCGTTCGTGGTCCCCGCGGAGTACCTCGAGGTGGTGATCGAGCGTTGAGCACGGCTCTCGCGACGAGGAGCTTCATCGCGGAGCTCCTCGGCGCGCGCTCTACCCTTCAGGGTGAAGAATCCCCCTCTCACTGTTCTCACGGCGAGAATGGCCCAAGTCGTTGATAAGCAATCAGCGTGCCATTCCTGATTTCCGTGCATTCGTGCCGAGTTGGCGAAACTGGGTCGGGGGTCGGTTTGACGGGTCGGACCATCATGGCATCTACGACCCCTCCAAACCTACATGGAGGTCGAGTGTCGCTCACCTCTACTCTTCTGACAGTACTTCTTACTCAAACCTCACCCGGCGGTACGTCCTACTCGGTCGAGATCGCCAAGGACTGCACCAGCGTTGCTCCGTGTCCCGACGCGCGCTGGTCCACCTTCTACAAAGCGTGGGTGCGCCGCGAGTCGCGCGCGACCGCCGAGGCTCGCTACAGCGAGATCGTCAGCGCCGCCGTGGATGCCGCCAGCGACATCCTCTGCCTCGACGATCAGGATCGCCCGCGCGCCAATTGCACACCCTATGCCGGCGCCGTCGGCAAACGCGGATTGCGTTGGACTCGCGCCGAGTTGTCCACCATGACCACGGCGGTTGCCGTGATTGAAAGTGGGCTTCGGGAAGACGTGCAAGTCGGTCGCGGCTCAGCCAAGAAGGCGAGCGACGACGGCGGTCGCGGTCGCGGTCCCGGTCGCGAAGCGTGCCTGCTCCAGGTCCACCCCGTGATCTATCAACGCTTCACCAACGGCTCGCTCGAGAGCCTGATGGGACGCAACCCCCAGGCGTTGAGGGAGTGCTTCCGGACGGGCATGCGCATGCTGGTCACTGCGCGGGCCTACTGCGCGAGCCAGGCCCCCAAGGTCCCGTGGGACTGGGCGACCAGTGCCATGTACGTCTCCGGGACCAGCTGTTCCACGTCCAACGGCGGCAAAACCGGCGCCCGAACCCACCTCTACCGCCGCATGATCGAAGCCGTCCGCCAGCGCTCGCGGATCAGCAAGTCCTAGGCTTCCTGTCTTTCAGATACCGAAGCGCTCTCGGTTCTGCCCCACGAACTCCACGTAAGCCGACGACTCCATGCGCGGCTCGAGCTCGCCCGACTCGATGGCGGCCTCGAGCGCGCGCTTGATGTCGCCGATCTTGCGGGAGGGCGGCAGACCGAAGGCGGTCATCAGCTCGTTGCCGACGCCGGTTGGTAGCGGCGGCTCCTTCTCGTCTTCGGCGGCGAGCACGCCGATGCGCTCGGACAGCTCGTCGATCATCGAGATGCCGCGGCGCTTTTTCTCGGGGCGTTTCGTGGTGATATCGGCGCGCGACAGGCAGAGCAGGTCGTCGAGGTGCGGGCCGATCTCGCGAGCGAACCGGCGCACGGCGCTGTCGGTCCACTTGCCGTCGTACTGGCTGGCGCGCAGGTGGTGCAGCACCAAAAAGCGGATCGACGAGCGCAGCGACTCTTCGACGCTGAACAGATGCTCGCGCCGCTCGAGCTTGTCGAACATGCGGGCCCCGACCTCGGCGTGGCCGAAGAAGTGGACCTCGCCGTCGGGGCTGATGCTCCGCGTCTTGACCTTGCCGATGTCGTGGAACAGGGCCGCGTACCGGACCTCCAGGCGCTGCACGCTCTGGGCGACCACTTGCTTGGTGTGCTTCCAGACGTCCTTGTGACGCCACTCGCCGTCCCCGAAGCCGACCATCGCCTTGACCTCGGGGAGCAGCCGGTCGAGCACGCCCGTGACGAGCAGCGCGTCGAGCCCCTCGTCCGGGTGGTCGCCCATCATCACGCGGTCGAGGCAGGCGCGGAGGTTCTCCCGGGGGACGGCGGCCAGGTCCGAGGCGGACACGACCACGACCGGGCGGTCCGCGACGCCGCGTTCTGCGGCGAAAACGGCTCGTTCGAGCGCACCGACGGCGCGGTCGCGATCGGCGCTGGAGACGGAGGGCTCGGCCATGGCGGGCCGGCACTTCTACGCCGGCCGGCGCGAAGCGCAAGAGCGAGATCCGCCTTTCTCGGCGGGATCCGACAGGAACGTGCCCGGCTGGCCCCGGGATCCTACCCTTTCGGGACGCGATGAGCGTCCCTCCGCCGGCCAAACGGTTCGATCCCGTTCGCATCGCCGCACGCGTTCTGTGCGCGGTGTTCGGACTGGTCGGGGCCCTGCCGTTTCTGGCCGAAGCAGTGTTGGCCTTCGCCCCCGCCCAGGGTTGGGCCGCGGCCGAGACGCGCCGAGTTCTCAAGGACGAGCTGGGCCTCGAGGCGACCTACGAGGTTCGCATCCACCTGATTCCGCTTCGACTTCGGCTGACGAACCTGGTCGTGGCCGCGAACGACGGCGGCGGCCCCGCGCTCGAGGTGGAGGAGGTCAGCGTTCGCCCGCGCGTGTTCTCGCTGCTCGCCGGCAAGCTCGATTTCGGCGACATCGACATCGAGTCGCCGAAAGCGCGGCTCGTGCTCGCGGGCGGCCGCGTGAAGAACGTGAACTACCGCCTGCCCGAGGCGAAGGGCTCTGCCCCGCCGAGCAAGCGCGCGCCGTTCAGCTCGCTGTCCGTCAGCGAAGCCCGCATCTCTCTCGAGAGTGACGGCACCAAGCTCGAAACCGGTGCGATGGACCTCGACGTGCTCGCCGAAGCCGGGCCAACCTTCGAGATCCTGCTGCGCGCGACGGAGAGCCGCCTCACGCGCACGCACGCGCCCAAGCGAGCTCGCGAGGGACTACCGCCGCTCGAGGTCGATGAAGACGTGATGTGCCGGATGGAGCTCCGGCTTCGGGTCGAGGGTAAGGAGCTCCTATTGCGTCGCCTCTCGACGATCGGCGTCGCGGATCTGGATCCGGCTCCCGGCACGCGCCCGCTCTGCTCCACGCCGGAGGACGACCTGGGGCGCGTCGCGGTGCGCCTGTCCCAGGTGCGGGTGGTTCCGGTCGAGAAGGGGCTGCCGTACGTGTCGGGGCACGTCGCGGTGCGCGGGCCGCTTTCGCTCGTGAACCGCTTCGCCGCGCTCACGCCGCTCGCCGGCTGGGCCGGCTTCGCCGGGGATTTGCGGCACGATCCGCACAGCAAATTGCCGGAGGTGAAGGGCCGGGTGAGCGGCGCGGGCGTCGCCTTCGGCGGCTACCACCTGGCTCGGAAGCTAGCGATCGACGTGGACGTCAAGGGCGACGTCGTCCGGCTGCCGCGCTACGAAATGGACTTCGCGGACGGTCACGTCGTCGCCGAGAACATCAGCATCGAGCCGACGGCGCCCGGAGTGCCGATCAGCGCGGCGCGCGTCCACGGCACGGGCATGCTGTTCGAGAGCATGATGCGTGACCTCGACGTCACGCCCGACACGGTCGTGCGCTGGAACCTGGTAGACACCCGGGTCACGAAGATCCACGGCACGCTCGCGCCGCTCAAGCTCGACGCGGAGCTCGCCGCCGAGACGAAAGACTTCGAGGTCTTCGACCGCGCCTATCACGATCCGGCGCGGCGGCACATGGTGGGGGTCCACTCCTCGGTGTTACGAGGGCGCTTCGGCGTGCGGCCGGGAGCGATCCTGTTCTACGACACGCGCGCCGACTTCGGGAAGAGCTCGATCTACGTGAAGATGGTGTCGGTGGGCTTCGCCAACGAGCTCGAGATCGACATCCCGCCGGGGGCGCGCATCGACCTAGCCGACATCAGCCCGATCGCGGATCTCCCGGTAAAAGGCCTGTCGGAGCTGGACGTGAAGCTCGCGGGGCTCGCCAGCGATCCGCTGCTCACGGGCAACCTGAAGGTCGACGGCTTCGAGATGTCGGGCTTCCCGATCGGCGACGTGAAGAGCGCCAAGGTCACGTTCCGGCCGCTGTGGGTGAAGTTCTCGGACGTCCAGGCCCGAAAGGGTGGCAGCGACTTTCTCGTGCCGGAGGCCAAGCTCGATTTCGACGCCGGGCCCTCGCTGCTGGTCGAGGCGCGGGCGACCTCCGACAACCTCGACCTGCGCGACTTCTTCGAGATGTGGCACTTCGACGAAGACCCGCGCTTCGAGCCGGTCAAGGGCAAGACCGCAGTCAACGCCAGCATCCGCTACGTGATCGGCGGCCCCGAAGATCGCTGCAAGACCGGCGTGCTGCGCACCGCCGGCAAGCTCAACGCCCACGCGCTCGACCTGTTCGAGGAGCACTACGACGGCGGCGAGGCGGACTTCGACTTCGCCTGGACCGATCAGGCAGCGGGCTACCGCGGCGTGACGCTGCGCGTGCCGCGGCTCGTGCTCCGAAAGGGCAGCGGCACACTCAGCGGCACGATCGGCCTCGAGCCGGGCGCGCTGGTCTCGGCCGAGGTGGTGGCCTCGAGCGTGCCGCTCTCCAAGCTC
>JALYWZ010000275.1 GCA_030852505.1 Myxococcota bacterium
GAGCAACATCTCGGCGCGCACCGACAGCGCGGGCAGGGGACGCGCTCCGCCGGCGAGCACGCCGTCGACCGCGGAAAGCCCGCCCGCCGTGTCACCCGAAAGGAAGGTCGCGACGGCCCGGCACAGCCGGATTCCTGGGGTTTGCTCGACTCGTTCGAGCGCGTCGGTCAGCGCGAGGGCGTGGTCCCAGGCGCCCGCTTCCAGGCACTGCTGCAACACGAAGACCAGCTCGTCGGCGTCGAGCGCGCCGAACGCCGCCGCGATCTCGGCTGCCGGCGCGACGAAAGAATCGGCGAGCGTCGCCATGCGCTGCGCCGGCTCAGTTGAAGGCTTCGTTTTCGCGCAGCGCGAACGGCGCGATCATCACGTCGAAGCGATCGCCGCCGGGGGTCGTCATTTCATAGCTGCCGTGCATCGAGCCGAACGGCGTCTTCAGCGGGCAGCCCGAGGTGTATTCGAAGTTTTCACCCGGATGCAGCACGGGTTGTTTCCCCACCACCCCGGGGCCCTGGACTTCTTCCACGTGTCCGTTGGCGTCGGTGATGATCCAGTGGCGATTCAAGAGTTGAACCGTCTCGCCACCTTCGTTGACGATCTTGATCGTGTAGAGAAAGAACCACTCGCGCTTCTTCGGATCCGAATGCCCGGCGGAGAATTGAGCCTGCACCCGAACCCGTACGCCGCGGGTGACGGCTTCTGAATTGGACACGGCGGGTACTCTAACTCCGACCAGGGGCCGCCTAGGAACCCGGCTCGCGCAACGACCGCGACCCCGGCGGTCGGAGGGCGTCGAAGCGCACCCGACGGGCCCCCAGGGCTGGTCAGCCACCCGGTCAGATAACCAGGGCGCGGAAATCTTTACTGAATTCGCCACGGCTTGACACTCGGACGGCCCTATACGACTCCCGTGGGCCCGTGGCAGCCTGTTACTTCGATGTGGACGGGACTCTGGTCTCGACCAACCTCGTTCATCCGACGCTCTATTACCTGGTCAACCAGGGCACGCCCGTCCAGAGCGCCCTACGGCTCGGCAAGGCGCTGATTCAGGCGCCGCGCATGGCGGTGGCCGAGCTGCTCGACCGCCGCACCTTCAACGAGCTGTTGTTCTCGGCCTACGCCGGCATGAGTGAGGACCGGCTCGAGGTGCTCGGCGAGGACGTGTTCAAGGAGATCATGCTGCCGTCCCTCTACCCGTCGGCCAAGGCGCTGGTGTCTCAGAGCCTGGCAGCGGGGCACGACGTCGTGTTCGTGTCGGGCGCGCTCGAGTGCGTGATCCGCCACCTGGCGAAGCTGCTCGGCGCGACCGAGGTGATCGCCAACCGGCTCGAGATGAAAGAGGGCATCGCCACCGGCAAGATGCTGCGCCCCGTGGTTGCAGGCCCCGAGAAGGCGCGCATCATTCGCGACCACGCGCGAGCCAAAGGTTATGACCTCGATGAATGTTTCGCCTTCAGCGACAGCTACTCGGATGTCCCGATGCTGAGCGTGGTCGGACACCCGGCCGCCGTGAACCCCGATCGCCGGCTCGCGCTGATGGCCCGCGCTTACAGCTGGCCGAGCTTCGACCTCCGCCAGCCGATCTGAAGCTCTCGTTCCGAGCCCGTTCTCGAAAGACCACCCACTGATGGACCATCCCTCTCTCGTCACGCTGGACAGCGACAGCGCGCCGCGTGTCGTGTTTGCCGGCGATCGCCTGGTCGAAGTCGACCTCCCGCCGGGAACCCGCTGCATCTACCCGAAGCCGCCGCTCGCCGGCATCAAGGACCCGGACGCCGCGATCCGCTATGCGATCAACCACCCGCACGGCTCGGATCCGCTGCACGCGAAGCTTCGTCCCGGCATGCGCGTCACGATCGCGGTCGATGACATCTCGGTGCCGCTGCCGCCGATGCGCCGGCCCGACGTGCGCGAGCGCGTGCTCACGATCGTGCTGCAGATGCTGGCCGATCACGGGGTGGACGACGTCGAGATCGTGATCGCGCTCGGCATCCACCGAAGGCTCAAGGCCCACGAGATCCGCCACATCGTCGGCGACAAGATCTTCGACGCCTATTACCCGGAGCGTCTCTACAACCACGACGCCGAGGACAAGGCCAACATCAAGCACGTCGGTCACTCCGACCACGGCGAGGTGCTGAACCTGAACCGCCGCGCCGCCGAGAGCGATCTGCTGATCTACGTGAACCTGAACTTCGTGGCCATGAACGGCGGCCACAAGTCGGTGGCGGTCGGCCTCTGTGATTACGAGAGCCTGCGCCACCACCACAACCCGGGCACGATCCGCGCCTCCGACAGCTACATGGATCCGGCGGGCTCGAAGCTCGCGCACGACATCAGCCGTTTGGGCAAGGTCGCGCACAAGGCGCTCGACATCTTCACGATCGAGACCACGGTCAACAACCGCATGTTCGATCGCAACCTCGACTTCTTGATGAAGAACGAGGACGACCTGACCGCCAAGGAGCGCCTGCTCTCGAAGGCGCTGGTGGCCGCCACTGCGAAGCTGCCGCAGCCGGCTCGCCAGGCGATCTTCGACAAGTTTCCGGCGCCGTACGAGCTCACCGGCGTGTTCGCAGGTTCGGCGGAGGCCGTGCACCAGAAGGCAATCCAGCGCTGCTTCGATCAGTATCTGGTGCCGATCAGCGGCCAGGCCGACGTGCTGGTCACGCCGATCCCGTTCATCAGCCCGTACAACGTGCATGCGTTCTTGAACCCGCTGCTCGTGCAGGTGTTGGCGCAGGGCTACCTGTTCAACATGTACCGCGGAGCGCCGCTCGTGAAGAAGGGCGGCACGCTGATCTTGCTCCACCCGTGCACCGACAAGTTCGACCACGAGCAGCACGCCCCGTACGTCGACTTCTTCCACCAGCTGTTGCCGGAGACGCGCGACGCGATGGAGCTGATGCACCGCTACGAGCGCAAGTTCGCCTCGAACCCGGCGCACCTGCAGATGTTCCGCAACGGCCACGCCTACCACCCCGCGCACCCGTTCTTCATGTGGTACTGGGGCGAGAACGGCCGTCAGCACCTCGGGCGCGTGATCGTGGTCGGCGCCGACAACGAGTACATCCCGAAGATGATGGGCTGGGAAACCGCCGTCAGCATGGAAGACGCGCTCTACCGTGCCAAGGGCGGCCAGGCGCGATCGCTCGACATCACGCTGTTGCACGTGCCGGCGATCGTGATGGGCGACATGACGCCTCCCGGCGCTCCCAAGTCGTCCTCCGGAGGAGGAGCGAGTTGAGCAGCGGCGGTAACGGCCACGCACCGCTCGAGCTCGGCCGGCTGCTGTCCGGCCAAAAGTTCGTGGTGGTCGGGGGGACCGGTTTCCTCGGCAAGGTCTGGCTCGCGTTCGTGCTCGATCGCTACCCGGACCTCACGCTCTACCTCCTGGTGCGGCCGAAGCGCGGCCGTAGCGCCGAGCAGCGCTTCTCGGACGAGGTCTTGAAGAGCCAGGTCTTCGACGCGCTGCGCGGCAAGCACGGCGAGCGCTTCGAAGAGTTCTTCCGCGCGCGGGTGATCCCGGTCGCGGGCGACGTGGTGCAGCCGTTCTGCGGCATCGACGCCGATTTCCGGCGCGGCCTGCGCGGCTCGATCGCCGCCGTCGTCAACGTCTCCGGCGTGGTCGATTTCGATCCGCCGCTCGACGAGGCGCTCGAGGTCAACGCCTTCGGCGTGCAGAACCTGGTCGCGCTGGCTCGAGACCTCGGCACCAAGCGGCTGCTCCACACCAGCACTTGCTACGTCGCCGGCAGCCGCACCGGGTTCGTCGAGGAAGACGACCCGCGCGACGTGCCGTTCCCGCGCGCCGGCGAGCTCGAGCGCGCCCACTGGGATCCGGACCGCGAGATCAGCGAGTGCCTGGACGTGATCGAGCAGGCGCGCCACCGCGCGAGCGACGCCTTCCGTCAGAGCCGCTTCCTCGACGAGGCCAAGAAGAACCTGCGCGAGCGCGGCGAGCCCGCGCGCGGCCGGGTGCTCGAGGTCGAGGTCGAGAAGGTGAAGCGTAAGTTCGTCGAGGCGCAGCTCGCCGAGCTCGGCATGGAGCGCTCGCTGTTCTGGGGCTTCCCGAACACGTACACGTACACCAAGGCCCTCGGCGAGCAGATCGCCGCCAACTCCGGCCTGGATTTCGCGATCGTGCGCCCGGCCGTGGTCGAGTCGACGCTGTCGTTCCCGTTCCCCGGTTGGAACGAGGGCATCAACACCAGCGCGCCGTTGATCTTCATCCTGCGCCAGGGCGGCCTGCAAATCCCGGGCTCCGAGAACTACCTCGACGTCATCCCGTGCGATCTCGTCGCGAGCGGCCTGACGCTGGCTCTCGGCGAGCTGGTCGAGGGTAAGCACAAGCCGGTTTATCAGCTCGGCTCGACCGACACGAACCCGTGCACCATGCGCCGGTTCTTCGAGCTCACCGGCCTCTACAAGCGCAAGTACTACCAGCGCACCGGCAAGGGCGGCCCGCTGTGGAGCTTCCTGCAGTCGCATTTCGAGGGCGCGATGCTGTCGTCCTCGCAGTTCGATAGCATCGGTCCGAACGTGATCGCCGACGGCGCGCGCAAGGCCGCGGGTCTGCTCGGGATGGTGTCCAAGGGTAGCCTCGAACCGTTGCTCGGCCCCGCCAGGGACGCGGTCGAGAAGTTCGCAGATCAACAAGGCCGCGTCGGGCGCATCCTGCAAGTGTTCGTGCCGTTCACGTGCCAGTACCAGTACGTGTTCCGCACCGACAACGTGCGCGGAGCCGCGGCACGGCTTGCCCCCGAAGATCGCGAGAAGGTCTCGTTCGATCCGACCAGCATCGACTGGCGCAAGTGGTTCTTCGAGGTCCACGCGCCCGGCCTCGAGAAGTGGGTGTTCCCCGAGATCGACGCTCGGCTCGAGCGCCCGCGCAAGGTGCCCGAGCGCCACGAGACCCTGCCGCTCCTCCTCGAGGAAGCCGCCGATCGCTACGATCTCACGATCGCGCTCGGTCGCACGGGCGAAGAGGGCCTCGCGGGTCTCAGCTACCGCGAGCTCCGAGCGCGAGCGCGCGCCACGGCGGAGCGCCTGGTGCAAGCCGGCGTGCGCCCGGGTGAGCGTGTGATCCTGAGCGCGAAGAACCAGGCAGAGTGGCCGATCGCGTTCTTCGGCATCTTGATGGCGGGGGCCACCACGGTGCCCGTCGATTTCAACGTCGAGCCCGACGTCGCGCAGAACCTGGCGCAGGCCTCGCGCGCGACCGCGGTGTTCGCCGACAGCTACGTGTGGAACCGGATCGGCTCGGCCCTGGGCCAGGAAATCCGCCGCTTCGACATCGTGAGGGCCACCGCGCCGGGGCCCGAGTTCGAGCCACTGCCCGTGTCGCCCGACGACGTCGCCGCGCTCATTTACACGAGCGGCACGACCGGCAACCCGAAGGGCGTCGCGCTCACGCACAAGAACCTGACGGCGCTGGTGGCGATGCTCTCGCCGCTGTTCCCGCTCGCGAAGGACGACCGCATCCTGAGCGTCTTGCCGCTCCACCACACCTTCGAGCTCACCTGCGGCATGCTGCTGCCGCTCTCGCGCGGCTCGCGCGTGGTGTACCTCGACGAGGTGAACGGCGAGCGCGTGACCGCTGCGCTGTCGGAGGCGCGGATCACCGGCATGGTCGGCGTGCCTGCGCTTTGGGAGATGCTCGAGCGCAAGATCACGGCGCGCGTGGCCGAACGCGGCCCGGTCGCGACCTGGTTCTTCGACGTGCTGGTCGAGCTGAACCGCAACCTCGGCAAGACGCTCGGCGTCGACGCGGGGCGGCTGTTGTTCGGCCCGGTCCACGCCGCGCTCGGCAACAACCTGCGCTTCCTCGTCAGCGGCGGCGCGGCCTTGCCCGAGACCACGCACCGGTTGTTCGCGGGGCTCGGTCTGCACCTGGCCGAGGGCTACGGCCTCACGGAGGCGGCGCCGGTGCTCACGGTCGCTGCCGGCAAGCCCGGCGCTCGCTCGGGACACGTCGGCAAACCGATCCCGGGCGTCGAAATCCGCATCGATCAGCCGGACGCCGCGGGAGTCGGCGAGGTTCAGGCGCGCGGCCCGAACGTGATGCGCGGCTACATCGACGACCCTGAATCCACCGAAAAGGTGCTGACGCGCGACGGTTGGCTGCGCACCGGTGACCTCGGCAAGGTCGGCCGGCGCGGCGAGCTCACGATCGTCGGCCGCGCCAAGGACGTGATCGTCGCCTCCAACGGCGAGAACGTCTACCCGGACGACATCGAGGCGCGGCTCGGCCGCGTCGAGGGCGTGCTCGAGCTGTGCGTGGTCGGCATCTCCGACGGCCGCGGCGGTGAGCGCGTCGCACTCGTGGCCGTACCCGAGCTCGAAGGGCAGGGTACCCGCGAGCAACGTCACGAGCGCGCCAAGTCCGCGCTCGATCGCGAGATCCAGAAGCTACCGAGCGCTGCACGCCCCGCGCTGGTCACGCTGATCGACAATCGGCTCCCGCGCACCGCGTCGCGCAAGGTCAAGCGCAACGACCTTCGCAAGCTGGTCGAGCGCCTGCAGGAGGCGAGTGACGCCGCGCGCGCCACGCCGGACGACGCCAACGACGCGCACGCGGCCGTGGAGCGC
>JALYWZ010000987.1 GCA_030852505.1 Myxococcota bacterium
ACCTGCGCGCGAAGATCGCGGAGGTGATGGGCAAGGAGTTTCCGGAGCCGCGCCGCGCGGAGCCGAGCGACACGCTGCTGCCATTCGCGCGCGAGCTGCGGGAGCGCGGGACTCTGTACCGAAGGCTCGAGCCGCTGCGCGCCTCACACCACGTGGGGCGCATGCCCGTGGACTCGGCCGCGGCCGCGAGCAGCGAGCTGTTGGCGCTGCTCGCGCTCGATCCGAGGCTGTCCAGCTGCAACTTCGAGCGGGCGCTGTTCCTCGACACGGAGACGACGGGGCTCGGCGCGGGCGCCGGCGTCGTGGCCTTCCTGGTGGGCATGGCCTGGTTCGATCGCGAGCGCAAGCTCCACATCGAACAGCTCTTGGTGCGAAAGCTCTGCGACGAGCCGGCCATGATCGACCGCGTGCGGGAGTGCTTCGAGGCCGCGGAGGTGATCGTCACCTACAACGGCAAGACCTTCGATTTGCCGGTTTTGTCCGCGCGGTGCGTGATGAACCGAGCGCGGGCGTTGCCCGAGCGACCGCACCTCGACCTCCTGCACATCGCGCGGCGGCTGCACAAACCACGGGTCGGCCAGTGCCGGCTGATCTCGCTCGAGCGTTCGGTGCTCGGCTTCGAGCGCGGTCCGGACATCGAGGGCGCCGAGTGCGCTGCGCGCTACGGTCATTTTCTGCGTACGGGTGATGAAGCGGCGCTCGCGGGCGTGGTCGAGCACAACGCCTGGGACGTGGTCACGATGGCCGCGCTGGTCGGCCTCTACGGCGAGCCGATCGATCTCCTGCACCCCGAAGATCTGGTCGGCCTGGCGCGCACGCTGCGCCGCGCGGGCGCGCTCGAACGCGCCGAACAGGTCGCCGACACCGCGCTGTCACGAGGCGGTGGCTCGCTCGCGCGTCGCGCCCGCGTCGAGATCAGCAAGGCCAGAGGAGATCGCGCTCGCGCGCTGACGGATCTGGAAACGCTGGTGGATGAGCTCGACGACCCTGGCTTGCGGCTCGAGCTCGCCAAGCTCTACGAGCACTTCGTCAAGACGCCGCTGCGAGCGCTCGAGCTGGTCGAGCGCGGCACCGGAGAGACGGAAGCCGCGAGCCAGCGACGGCGCGCCCGCCTCGAAAAGAAGCTTCAAAAAGGCTGATTCAGAAGCGCCCGCGCGCGGACAGGCCCGCGAGCCCCGGGCCGAGCGCCGGCGCGAGCTCCACGTCGCGCTTGGCTACCGACGGCGAGTCCGAGGCCATGTACAGCACCACACCCGCGCCGATCGAGAGCGCCGCAGCGCCGAAGTTCAGGTAGCTCAGGGTGCGCGCGCGCTGCGCGTCGTCGACGAGCCCGTTGTGCCGATCGACCTCGCTCAGCTGGCACGGCTCGACCTGGCACAGGCTCGCCGCCTTGTCGTTCTTCGACTTGAAATCGAGATAGAAAATCGTTCCGAGTAGGGCGAACCCCGCGCCGGCGCCGACCGCGACGTAGGCCAGGGTTCTCCCGCTGCCGGCGCTCGACATCGAGTCGCTCGACAAGCTGGCTGATGCGACTGCGCCCGACTCTTCCCCCGCGTCGTCATCGTGAGCGTGGCTCTTCTTCTTTTTGCGCCTGGCGCGTCGCTCCTCGCCGGAGCCGCTGCCAAGGTTCGGGATCTCGACCACCACCGGCTCGGTACCGGAGACTTTGACTTCTTCGCTCCAGCTGCTCTTTCCCGGGGCGCTGGCTTCGATGGTGTGACGGCCGGGATCGACGGGGACCGGCGTGCCCCAGGTGCCTTCGCCGACCGGGTTTCCATCGCGTGTGACGGCGATTCCGGCCTCGTCCGCGGGGACGCGGATCACGAGCTTCGAGAGCTGCGGCTCGAGCGCAGCGGCGCGCTTGCGGGCGAGCTGCTCGCGATCTTTGCGCCCGGCGAGCTTCGCGCTCGATGCCACCTCGAGGTACTCGGCCCAGGCGCTGGCCGTCTTGCCGATGTGCTCCCAGCAATCCGCGAGATTGAAGCGCGTGCCTTCGCCCGGCCGGAGCTTGAAGCTCTCCTCGAACTTGGGACAGGCGTCGTCGTACTGACCCTTGCTCGCCAGCGCGCGCGCTTCGTTGAACAGCGTCCGCGCCGTGGCCGCATCGTTTTGCGCGAGCACGGGCCGGCCTTGCAGCACGAATGCGCTCGAGAGCGCAGCCGCGGCTGCGGTCCTTTCAATCCATGTCATCGAACACCTCACGCCAGGCGGCGCCGTTCTGACCAGCGGGTTTTGGGGCAGGGGAGGCGGGCCGCGGCGGAGGGTTCTGGGCCCGCCTCGGCCGTCGCGGTGGAGGCCTCGGCTGCTCGTAACGGGGCTCTTCTGGGGCTTCGACCGCGAGCGCGCTGAGTGGAACGGTCGGCATCGGCGCCGGCGACGAATCCTCAATCGTGGTCGTCTCC
>JALYWZ010000988.1 GCA_030852505.1 Myxococcota bacterium
AGCAAGCGCATCGCCGCGCTGCGCGACAGCCCAACCTGGCGCGCCGCCTCCGACACGTTGCCGCGGTTTTCGTCCAGCGACCGGCGCAGCTCGGCGAGCTCACCCTCGTGCCGGGCTAGCCACAACGCGCGCCGCCGCCCGAGTGCCGCCTCGGTTGCCGCCGGCGCACGACTGGGCTCGGGCGATGCCGCGAGCTCGGCACCGGATGCCGCAAGCAGCTCTTGGATGGCGCTGCGACCGATCTCGCTGTCGCCGGGCAGAGAGCTCGCGGCAGCGGTGGCGAACAACACCAGCTGCCGGACGTTGAGCGGCCACGGGGCGAGGCACAGGGCCTCGAACGCAGCGGCCTTCAAGCGTGCGGGCGCGCCGCCGGCCCGCTCGAAGGCGGCCGAGAACAGCCGCGGGATCTCCTCGCGCCGCTGACGGAGCGGGAGCAGGCGCAGCGTGGAACCGGAGAGGCGACCCAGCAGGTCCGCGCGAAAATCGCTGCTGCGAACCAGCTCCCACAGCGGCCCCTGGCTGGTCGCGACGAAGCGCACGTCGAGCGGCCCCGGCGTCAGCTCGAGCACGCGGAGCAACGGGGCTTGCTGAGAGAGCGGCAGAGCCGCGATCTCGTCGAGCAAGAGCGTGCCCTGATCGGCGGTGGCGAGTAGACCTTCGAACCCGGGAACGGCGACCGCATCCGCGGCTCGCGCCTGGCCGAACAGCTGCGCCTCGGCGAGCGCTTCCGGCAGCGCGGTGCAGTTGACGCCGACGAAGGCGCCCTTGCGGCCGCTCAGACGATGCAGCGCGCGGGCCAGCACCTCTTTGCCGACACCGGTTGGACCTTCGAGCAAGATCGGCGTGCGGCTCCGCGCCAGCTGTTCGAGCCGGCGCCATTCCGGGCGCGAGCGCGGGCCGACCACCACGCCTGGCTCAGGCTCACTGAACAACGAGGTAGAAGCCGCCTGCTCCGGCTCGAGCTCGAGCACCACACCGAGCCAGTCTCCGAGCCGGAGCACGTCTCCCGGATCGAGCGCGGCCTCGTCGATGCGCCGCCCGTTCTTGTGCGTGCCGTTGCGGCTGCCCGCGTCCGACAGCACGTGCACGGGCCCCACTTTGCGGACGTGAGCATGAACGCGCGACACCTGCGTGCTCTCGAGGACCGCGCTCGCATCGGCGCCGCGGCCCAGGGTGAGCCCCTGACTCGCAAACGGCACGAACCACTCCCGGGGGTGGACCCAGAGCACGCCCGAGATCTTCTCGGGGGCGGCGATGCGGCTTTCCTGCTCGGGGGCGGTGTTGACGCTGTCCACGCGCTGCAGATTACTTCGACTTGGCCGGAGCGCGCGCGGTCTCGCGATCCGGTCGCGTCAGTCGTTCGAGTCGGATCAGCCCTGCCAGCGCTTCCTCGCGCGAGCTCCCGCACATCTCGAGCGTTGGTTGCAAGGAGCGGCACACTTCGGGGCGATCCGGATGGCCGAACAACTTGCAGCGGTGGTCGTCCGAGAGCTGTACGCAGCGCACGAACGCCGGTTTCCCGTTCGGCATCCCGGGGATACTCGACGAGATCGACGGCGCGATGCAGCATGCCGCACAGGCCTCGCGACAGGTTGTGACCGCGCTCATGACTGCGCTACATGCCGCAGTTTGGCGTCGTGCACACCGTGATCGTGTGAACGTAGCGGATCTTGCCCTTCAAGCAGCGGAACATGTGCGAATCGGGTAAGCCCCCTCCGCCGCCGAAGCGCACGATGCCGACGGCCGTACCCAGATCGCGATCGACCACGAAGTGCTTGTTCGCGAAGGTGATGCCGGAGGGGACGCCGACGTCGCAGCTCGAGCCGGTATAGGCCTCGCCACCTTCGAGGCGCGCACACGGAGTGTTCCAGGGCACCTCGACGGTTTTGTCGTCGAACAAGTCGAAGTAGGCGTTGGCCGCGGCGATCAGCGTCTCGCGCGTGTCGCGCTCGGCTTCGGGGATCACGCTCCAATCTTCGGCCTTCGAGTACTTGAAGTAGCCGTCGGCGTCGAACAACCAGTCGCCCTCGTCGGTCACGAGCGCGTCGACCTCGGCGACCTGGCCATCGGTCAACTTCAGCCGCGCGCCGATCACGTACTGGTGCCCTTCGGTAACGATGATCTCGCTGAAGCTCTCGCAGGTCTCCACGTCGAGCAGGTCGCGGCGGAACGCGATCTGAACGGCGGATTTCCAGATGCCGTCGCTGAAGGTCGCGGCCTTCATGTTCTCGGCGTAGGTCGCGCCAGTGGCCAGCGTCATCTTCGTCGAGTCCGCCGCCTCGAGCGCCTTCGCCAGCGCGTCGGCTGCGGCTTGCAGCGACTCGCGGCTGCAGCGCTGCATCGCCACGCTGCCGCCGGAACCTCCCGACGGAGCGCCGCCCGGGCTCGCTCCGCCTGGGC
>JALYWZ010000989.1 GCA_030852505.1 Myxococcota bacterium
GACTTCAACACCGCCGGCATCATCGGCAGCGTCATCGGCGCCATTCTGTTGCTGGTTCTTGTCGGCGCCCGCGGCCGCCACGCCCACGTTTGATCGAGCTTCGGAGGAGGGGGGGGAATCGACCAATTCCCCCTTCCAGTGGCGCGGTCCAAATGGGGCAAGCATTCTTGCTCCGTTTGGACGCGCTCAGTCATGCGGCGCACACGGCGAGCGAGGCGGAAATCGACGCTGCGCTCGAGCGCTGGCTGCTCCGCGATGAGTAGCGGGACCAAGGTCGAACTGGACTTTCGACGCTCCTTCCTTAAGCGACGCGCGGCGCGGACGGCGATTTCGCGCCCGCCAGAATGCCACGCACCTGCCAGGCTGCCTCTGTTAGGACCGTGTCGTGCGCGTAAAAGCCGTCGCGTATCGACGGCACGAGCGGTGCACTGCGACCCGACCGAATGCCCCACCTCGTCGGCGTGAGCACTGCGTTTCCGCCCAATTACTACACTCAGCGCGAGCTCATGCAGGCTCTGCTCTCCTTGTCGAGAAGCGGACTGGATGCGGCGCGCGCCCAGAAGCTGTTCGCGGGCGTGAAGGTCGAGGGGCGGCACCTCGCCTTACCCCTTGCGCACTACGCGGAGCTCGACGGTTTCGGCGCCCGCAATCGCGAGTGGCTGAGAGTGGCGCTCGAGCTCAGCGAGCGTGCGGTGCGGGAAAGGCTCGAACGAGCGGGGCTCGCGCCAAACGACGTTCAATTGTTCGCGTCGAGCACCGTGACCGGAATCGCCGTGCCTTCGATCGAGGCGCGGCTGATGAACCGGCTCGGGTTCGCAGCGGATTGCCGGCGGACCCCGCTGTTCGGCCTGGGCTGCGTCGCCGGGGCTGCCGGCATCGCGCGGGTGAGCGAGTACCTGGAGGGGCATCCCACGCACGCCGCCTTGCTGCTGTGCGTCGAGCTGTGTTCGCTGACCTTTCAACCCGACGATACGTCCATCGCCAACCTGATCGCGTGCGGGCTGTTCGGCGACGGCGCCGCTTGCGTGCTCTTGGTGGGCGATGAGCACCCCCTCGCTCGCCGAGCCCCGCTCGAGGTCACGGCCACGCGTTCGGTGATGTTTCCGGACACCGAAGCGGTCATGGGCTGGGAGATCGTCGATACCGGCTTCCGCATCGTCCTCAGCAACCAGGTGCCCGAGCTGGCGCGCACCGCGCTCGCTCACGGTGTCCGCGCGTTCCTCTCGGGAAACGGGCTCCACCCGTCGCAGATCACGCGCTGGCTGGCCCACCCAGGCGGCCCCGCCGTGATCGACGCGATGGAGCGCGGCCTCGAGCTGCCCGAGGGCACGCTGGATCGCAGCCGCGATTGCCTGGCGCGGATCGGCAATCTGTCGTCCGCCTCCGTGCTCGTGATACTTCAGGAGTCTCTGGCTGCCGAGCAGAGTCGAGGGCCTGCGCTGCTCCTGGCGATGGGGCCCGGGTTCTGCGCGGAGCTCGTGCTCCTACGATGACCAGCGAGCAGGTTTTCGTCGCGTTCGTCGCGTTGGTGGCGCTCCAGCGCGTCGCCGAGCTCCGCCTCAGTCGCCGGAACGAACGCTGGCTGCGCGAGCGCGGCGCCCAGGAGCACGCGCCGGGGCATTTCCGGGCCATGCAGCTGCTCCACACGCTGTGGTTCGTGAGCAGCATCCTGGAAGTGACGCTGTTGCGCCCCCTGTTCCAGACGTGGCTCGCCGTGCCGGCCGCGCTGTGCTTCGGCGCGGGGCAGTGCCTGCGCTACGCCGCGATCCGCTCGTTGGGCACGCGCTGGAGCGTGCGCATCTGGACGCTGCCAGGAGCGCCGCCCGTTGCCCGAGGCGTGTATCGCTACTTACGGCATCCCAATTACCTCGGGGTGGTTCTCGAAATAGCCGCCTTGCCGTTGATCCACTCGGCATGGCGCACCGCCCTGCTCTTCAGCGTCGCCAATGCGGCGCTGCTCGTCGTGCGCATTCGAAAAGAAGAGCAAGCATTGAGCGGAAACGGTGGCTACGACGAGTCCCTCGGACCGCTGCCGCGCCTGTGGCCGAGCTTTCGAGGTGTTCGAGCCGGGGGCAGCGCTTGAGCTTCGACGTGGTGGTGATCGGCGGTGGCCCGGCCGGGCTTGCGTCGGCAGTCGCGCTGGCGCGCAGCGGAGCATCGGTTCTGGTTTGCGAAAAGTCGGCGGAGCCGGGTCTCAAGCCTTGCGGAGAAGGTCTATTGCCGCGCGCGTTTCAGGAGCTGTGCTCGCTCGGGTTGCGCTCGCGGGAGCTGCTTCTCGAAGGCAAACTGCTGCACGGCGTCGACTACGTCGCGGCGTCGGGCCGACGCGCCTCGGCGCAGTTCCGCGAAGGTCCCGGGCTCGGACTGCCGCGCACGGCGCTCGCGCGCTTGCTCCACGCC
>JALYWZ010000990.1 GCA_030852505.1 Myxococcota bacterium
CGTGCGGCGAGCAAGCCCGAGCCGGCCGAGCCGTCCCCTCCCAAGCCGAGGCGCCGGAAGGTCGAGCCCGCGCCGGTCGTCGAAGAGGCGCCCACGCCCGCTGCCACGCCCGCTCCTCTCACCACGCGCACTCTGCAGCCGCAGGACGCCGTGCTGGAACAATCGCTCGAGGACGACGAGTCCGAGCTGTCGTCCGAGGCGCCCGAGCTCGGGTTCGCGGCACACGTGGTGCCGCCGCACCTGCGCTTCGAGGAAGAGAGCCCTGCGGCGCCGCGCGCACCGATCCCCGAGCCGCAGCCGAACGAGGGGCTCGAAGCGCAGATCCGCGCGCTCGAGGCGCGCCTGGACGGCTTGATTCGCCGCACCGGGGCTACCGAAGAGGCCGTCGAGGCCGGCTTCCGCGAGCGCGTGGAAGAGGTGGCGCGCGCTGCCGTCGAGCGCATCACGCAGCGCCCGGCCACGGCCGACAACGACGACCCGGTCGCCGCCGAGTACGTCGCTCGCAAGTGGGGCCGCGAAGCGCTGCGAGATCGCCAGGAAGACGTCGACGATTTCGGCCTCGACCCGGCCTTCGAAGACAAGCTGCGGCCGCTCCTCACCCTGCTCTATCGCAAGTATTTCCGGGTGCAGGTCGAGGGCATCGATCAGGTCCCGAGCTCGGGCGCGGCGGTGATCGTCGCCAACCACTCGGGCACTTTGCCGCTGGACGGCGCGATGCTGCGAACGGCGATCCGCCTCGATCACCCGAGCGGTCGCAACCTGCGCTGGCTCGCCGAGGACTTCGTGTTCTACCTGCCGTTCGCCGGCGTGGTCTTGAACCGGATCGGCGCCGTCCGTGCCTGCCCGGAGAACGCCGAGCGCTTGCTCGAGCAAAACGCGCTCGTCGCCGTCTTCCCCGAGGGCGTGCACGGAATCAAGAAGCTTTACAGCGAGCGCTACCGGCTCCAGCGCTTCGGACGCGGCGGCTACATCCGGCTGTGCCTGCGCACGCGCGTGCCGCTCGTGCCCTGCGCGATCGTCGGCGCCGAGGAGACGAACCCGCTGCTCTACCGGCTCGATTGGCCGTCCGCGCTCGTCAAGCTGCCGTACGTGCCGATCACCCCGACCTTCCCGTTGCTCGGCCCGCTCGGCTTGTTGCCGGTGCCGACACGCTGGAAGATCCGCTTCGGCGAGCCGATCTCGTTCGACCGCTACGGGCCCGAAGCCGCCGACGACAACGTGCTCGTGAGCAGCTTGTCGGAGCGCGTCCGCACCAGCATCCAGAGCCTGATCGACGGCGGGCTGCGCACGCGCAAGAGCGTGTGGTTCGGCTGATGCGCAGCATCGAGTGAGCGGCCTTGAGCGAGCGGATCCACGGCGCGCTGGTAGTCGATAAACCCGGCGGCATGACCAGCCACGACGTGGTCGCCCAGGCGCGCAGGCTCTACGGCACGCGCGCC
Organism: Myxococcota bacterium; assembly: GCA_030852505.1. Lineage (GTDB taxonomy): Bacteria > Myxococcota_A > Polyangia > Polyangiales > Polyangiaceae > PMG-095. The sequence goes on from JALYWZ010000990.1 coordinate 1,440, forward strand.
GTGGGCCACGCCGGCACGCTCGACCCGATGGCGACCGGCGTGTTGCTGCTGTTGTTCGGTGAGGCGTGCAAGCTCTCCACGTACCTGACCGGACAGTCCAAGCGCTACCGCGCCGAGGTGCGCTTCGGGCGCTCGACGGACTCGTTCGACCGCGACGGCAAGACCGTCGAAGAGGTCGAGCTCCCCGACGGCTGGCTCGACGACGAACGCCTGGCGAGCGCGCTCGAGGGCGAGTGGCGGCGGACGCACCAGGTGCCGCCGCTCGTGAGCGCGATTTCGATCGACGGACGGCGCGGTCACGAGCTCGCGCGCGCCGGCAAGTCCGTCGAGCTCGACCCCCGACCCGTGCGCGTGGAGGAGCTCGTGGTGCGGAGCCGTGGCGAGCGACACCTGGAGCTCGAGCTCGGGGTCTCCAAGGGCTACTACGTGCGCTCACTGGCGCGCGATCTGGGCCGGAGCCTGGGCGTCCCAGCCCACCTTTCGGCGCTGCGCAGAACGGCCAGCGGCAGCTTTACCCTGGATTTTGCGCATCCCTGGCCGGCGACCACGCCGCCGCCGCTGCTCGGCCTGCGTGAGGTGGCCGAGCGCGCCCTCCCCGTGACCCGGCTGAACCCAGACGGCGCGCGCCGGGCAAGGCTCGGACAACTGCTCTCGAACGACGACGCTCTGAGCAGCGCAGGCGTCGGCGATCCCTCGGTGTGGCTGTCACCCGAGGGGGAGCCGCTCGCGATCGGCTGCCGCACCGAGTCCGGCTTTCGCGTGCTGCGCGGGTTCGCACCGCCGTAGCGCGAGGCGGGACGCTCAGCCGTCGCGCAGAGTCAGCCCCCGGCGCAGAAAGCGCTCGGCGAGCCGTGAGCGAAGCTCCTCCGTGTCCACCCCCGGGGGTGCGTCCAAGCGCAGCGAGAGCTCGGAGCCGTCCACCTCGACCACGAGCCGCGTCCCAGCGTAGCGCTCTCCGC
>JALYWZ010000276.1 GCA_030852505.1 Myxococcota bacterium
TCTTCGCCGGCCTGACTGCGGCGTTCCTCTGGTTCACCGTGCTCTTCGCGAACTTCGCCGAAGCCATGGCCGAAGGCCGCGGCAAGGCCCAGGCCCAGACGCTGCGCTCAGCGCGCAAGGACGTGCCCGCCAGGCGCCTCGCCGCCCCACGCCGCAACGCAGCGAGCGAGCTGATTTCGGCCGGGTCCCTCCGCAAGGGTGACCTCGTGCTCGTCGAAGCCGGCGAGCAGATCCCGGGCGACGGCGAGGTGATCGAAGGTATCGCCTCCGTCAACGAGAGCGCGATCACCGGCGAGAGCGCGCCGGTGATCCGCGAGAGCGGCGGCGATCGCAGCGCCGTCACCGGCGGCACGCAGGTGCTGTCGGACTGGCTCGTGGTGCGCATCACCGCGAATCCCGGTGAGACCTTCCTCGATCGCATGATCTCGATGGTCGAAGGCGCCAAGCGCCAGAAGACTCCGAACGAGATCGCGCTCGACATCCTCTTGGCTGCGCTCACCATCGTCTTTCTGCTGGCCACGGCAACGCTGTTGCCGTACTCGCTGTTCATTGTTCAGGCCGCGGGTCACGGCAGCCCCGTCACCGTCACCGTTTTGGTGGCGCTCCTGGTCTGCCTAATCCCGACCACGATCGGCGGCCTGCTCTCGGCGATCGGCATCGCCGGTATGGATCGCATGATCCAGGCCAACGTGATTGCGATGTCGGGTCGTGCCGTGGAAGCCGCAGGCGACGTAGACGTGCTCTTGCTCGACAAGACCGGCACGATCACCCTCGGAAACCGTCAGGCGACGCAGTTCCTCCCCGCCCCGGGCGTCCCTCCGGAGGTCCTCGCCGACGTGGCGCAGCTCGCCTCGCTCGCCGACGAGACGCCGGAAGGGCGCAGCGTCGTGATCCTGGCCAAGGAGCGCTTCGGGTTCCGCGAACGAGACCTCGGTGCGCTCGGCGCGACATTCGTCCCGTTCACGGCGCAGACCCGGATGAGCGGCGTGGATTTGTCAGGACGGCAGATCCGCAAGGGTGCCGCCGACACCATCGCGGCCTACGTAGCGGCACAGGGCGGTTCGCTTCCGCGCGGCGTGCGCGACAGTGTCGAGTCGATCGCGCGAGAGGGCGGAACGCCGCTGGTGGTCGCGGAAGGGAGGAAGGTGCTCGGCGTGATTCAGCTCAAGGACGTCGTGAAAGGTGGCATCAACGAGCGCTTTCACGAGCTCCGCAGCATGGGCATCAAGACCGTGATGATCACGGGCGACAACGCGCTCACGGCCGCGGCGATCGCGGTAGAGGCCGGCGTCGACGATTTCCTGGCGGAGGCCACGCCCGAAGCCAAGCTCGCGTTGATTCGAGAGCACCAGGCGGGCGGCAAGCTCGTGGCCATGACGGGGGACGGCACCAACGACGCGCCGGCGCTGGCCCAGGCCGACGTGGCCGTGGCCATGAACAGCGGCACTCAGGCCGCGAAAGAGGCTGGAAACATGGTCGATCTGGACTCGAATCCGACCAAGTTGATCGAGATCGTCCAGATCGGAAAGCAGCTGCTGATCACGCGCGGTGCGCTCACGACGTTCAGCATCGCGAACGACGTCGCCAAGTACTTCACGATCATCCCGGCCGCGTTCGCCTCGACCTATCCCATGCTCGACCGGCTCGACGTGATGCGCCTGCATTCGCCGTCCAGCGCGATCCTGTCGGCCGTGATCTTCAACGCGCTGATCATCTTGCTGCTGATCCCGCTGGCAATGCGCGGCATCCGTTACAAGGCGCAATCGACGCGGCTACTCTTGCGCAACAACCTGCTCGTCTACGGCGTCGGCGGCCTGATCGTCCCATTCGTGGGGATCAAGCTGATCGACCTCCTGCTCGTCGTCCTCCACGTCGCGTGATTGTCATGACCGCACTCCGAGCCGCACTCGTGTCGTTATTTTTTCTGACCCTCGTAACCGGCGTCGCCTACCCGCTCCTGGTTACGGGCATCGCCCAAGCGGCGTTCCCGAACCAGGCGAACGGTAGCCTGGTCCGCGACGCGAGCGGCCTCCGCGGCTCGCGCCTGGTCGGCCAGCCCTTCGCGGATCCCCGGTATTTCTGGGGCCGACCGTCGGCGACGAGGCCGGCCTACAACGGCGGCGCGTCGACCGGCTCGAACCTCGGCCCGTCGAATCCGGCGTTACTCGAGGCCGTGAGGGCGCGCGTCGTGGCTCTGCGCGCTGCCGATCCCGAGAACACGGCACCGCTGCCCGTAGACCTCGTGACGACCTCGGGCAGCGGCCTCGACCCCCACGTTTCTTTGGCTGCAGCCGGGTATCAAGTCTCGCGCGTGGCCAAGGCGCGCGGCCTGCCCGGCGAACGGGTTCGGCGCTTGGTGCAAGCTCACACCCGTGGACGGGCGCTCGGCGTACTGGGTGAGCCTCGAGTCAACGTGCTCGAGCTCAATCTCGCGCTCGACCAGCTGAAGTAGACTGGGCGCTAGATGGACGATCCCCGGCCGGATCCGGACCAGCTGCTGCTGCGGGTCGTCGAGGTGGAACGGCGGGCGCGACGAGGCCAGCTCACGATCTACTTCGGCGCGGCGCCAGGAGTCGGCAAGACCTACGCCATGCTGGAAGCGGCGCGCGCCGAGATGGAAAAGGAAAAGCGCGACGTCGTGGTCGGCGTCGTCGAGACGCACGGGCGCTACGAAACCGGCGCGCTGCTGCTTGGACTCGAGCTATTGCCACGAAAGAAGCTTGCCTATCGCGGCGTGTCCGTCGAAGAGTTCGACCTGGACGCCGCGCTCGCGCGCAAGCCCGAGCTCGTCCTGGTCGACGAGCTCGCGCACACCAACGCCGAAGGCTCCCGCCACCCGAAACGCTTCCAGGATGTCGAGGAGCTGCTCGACGCGGGCATCGACGTCTTCTCGACCATGAACGTACAGCACGTCGAGAGCCTGAACGACGTCATCGCCAAGATCACCGGCGTAGTCGTGCGCGAGACGGTGCCGGACTCGGTGCTCGAGCGCGCGCACGAGCTCAAGCTCGTCGATCTGCCGCCCGATGATCTGCTCGAACGGCTGCGCGACGGCAAGGTCTACGTCCCGGCCCAGGCCCAACGCGCGATCGAGAACTTCTTCCGCAAGGGCAACCTGATCGCGCTGCGCGAGCTCGCCTTGCGCAAGACGGCCGAGCGGGTGGACGCGCAGATGCGCGCGTTTCGCGCGGCGCAGGGCATCGAGCAGACCTGGGCCGCCACCGAACGAATCTTGGTCGGCGTGAGCCCCAGCCCGTTCTCCGCGCGGCTCATCCGCGCCGCGCGGCGCATGGCGGGCGCGTTGCACGCGCGCTGGTACGCGGTGTTCGTCGAGCCGCCGGGCCCGCGGGCGCTTTCGAAAAAGGCCCGGGATCGACTATCCAAGAACCTGAGCTTGGCCGAGCAGCTCGGAGCGGAGGTCGTCACCCTCTCCGGCGAGAGCACCACCGACGAGCTCCTGCGCTTTGCCCGCGAGCGCAACATCACCAAGATCATCGTCGGGAAGCCGCTCGTCCACCGCTTCGTCGACCGCCTCCGGCAGTCGTTCGTGGATCGACTGATACGCGGCGGCGGCGACATCGACGTCTACGTGACGGCGGGGGACCCCGAACCCGACGCAAGCGCCCCGGAGTTCCGCACGCTGACGCGCATCGAGGTACCGAGCTACGTCGTTGCCGCTCTCTCTTCCGCGGTGTCGACAGGGCTCGCGTTCTTGCTCTTCGGCCGCGACCAGCTCCCCGACGTGGTCATGACCTACCTGCTCGGGATCGTGTTGGTCGCGAGCCGCTACGGCATCGGCCCGTCGATCGCGTCGGCCGTGTTCGGGGTCGCGGCGTTCGACTACTTCTTCGTCTCGCCCTACTTGAACTTCCGCGTTTCCGACCTGCGGCACGCGGTCACGTTCGTGGTCATGTTCCTGGTCGCCGTCGTGATCAGCAGCCTCACGCAGCGGGTCAAGGCCCAGGCGACGGCCGCGCGCCACCGCGAACAGCGCACCCGAGCGCTCTACGAACTGTCTAAAGAGCTGGCGGCCGCGCACGGACCGCGCCGCGTCGCAGAGATCGCCGCCGCCCAGGTCGAGAGTGTGTTCAGGGCCCAGGTGCAGGTGTTTCGGCCCGACGCGACCCGCAGGCTCGCTCGCATCTACGCGAGCCCCGGTGCCGGCGAGCCGACCGAGCGAGACTCGAGCGTCAGCCAGTGGGTGTACTCGAACCAACGCGAGGCGGGGCTCGGGACTGCCACGCTACCGAGCGGGCCCACGCTCTACCAGCCGCTCCTGGCGTCCGGAGGAGTCGTCGGCGTGTTGGGACTCACGCCGGAAGATCCAGAGCGCCTCGTCAGCATCGAGCAGCGGCGCCAGGTCGATGCGTTTGCAGCTCAGATGGCGCTGGCTCTGGAGCGCGCCGACCTCGCCGAGCAGACCGATCGCACTCGCCAGGAAATGGAGCGCGAGCAGCTCCGCAGCGCGCTCTTGAGCTCGGTCTCGCACGACCTGCGCACGCCGCTCGCGGTCATCACCGGGGCAGCTAGCACGCTGGTCGAGTCGCGGAAGAAGCTCGACGAGAACACCGAGCTCGACCTTTCCCGTACCATCCTCGAAGAAGCTGAGCGCCTCAACCGGCTGATCCGCAACCTGCTCGACATGACGCGGCTCGAGTCCGGCGCCGTGCGCATCGACAAGGAGTGGCTTTCACTCGAGGAGGTCGTGGGCGCCGCGCTGAATCGCCTGGAATCTCGGCTCGGAGAACGCAGCGTTCGCGCCGATTTGCCCGCAGATCTGCCGCTCGTCCCGTTCGACGCGGTGCTCGTCGAGCAGGCGTTCATCAATTTACTGGAGAACGCCATCAAGTACAGCGACGGCCCGATCGAAATCGACGCGGCGAGCTCCCCCGCGGAGATCACGGTCACCATCGCCGATCGAGGCCCCGGCATTCCGCCCGGTGAGGAACAGCGCGTGTTCGAGAAGTTCCACCGCGCGGTTTCCGACAGGGGCGGGCCCAGCGGGGCGGGGCTGGGCCTCACGATTTGCCGAGCGATCGTGGCGGCCCACGGCGGCCGGATCTGGGTTCGAAATCGCGAAGGCGGCGGCGCGGCGTTTCGTTTCACATTGCCCCTCGAAGTGCGCCCCCCCACGCTGGAGGAGCCTGCGGCTACATGACCGATAATGGACCGCTGATCCTCGTCGTCGAAGACGAAGCGCAGATGCGCCGCTTCCTGCGCGTCTCGCTGTCGAGCAACGGCTACCGCCTGGTCGAGGTCGAAACCGGGGCTGATGCTCTCGCGCAAGCCGCGCAGCGCAACCCCGCGCTGATCCTGCTCGATCTCGGCCTCCCGGACCTGGACGGGCTGGCCGTCACCAGGCGCCTGCGCGAATGGTCGAAGACCCCGATCGTCGTCCTCTCCGCGCGGGGTCAGGAGCAAGACAAGATCGACGCGCTCGACGCCGGGGCCGACGACTACGTCACCAAGCCCTTCGGCGTGGGCGAGCTCTTGGCGAGGATGCGCGTCGCGCTGCGGCACCGCACGCCCGGCGCCGAAACGAGCTCGCAGTTCAGCAGCGGCGAGTTGCGCGTGGATCTGGGCCGCCGCCAAGTCTTCGTGCGCGAAGCGGAGGTGCACCTGACCCCGATCGAGTACAACCTCCTCACCACCCTGATCCGCTACTCCGGGCGCGTCGTCACGCACCGCCAGCTGCTCCGCGAGGTCTGGGGCCCCAACTCGAGCGAACAGACTCAGTACCTCCGGGTCTACATGGGGCAGCTCCGTCACAAGCTCGAGTCGAATCCGAGCCGGCCCAGGTTCTTGTTGACCGAGCCGGGAGTGGGTTATCGCCTACGTGAGACGTGAGTGTTTCCGGAGGGTGGGCTTGCGCGAGCGGGCAAAGCGAGCTAGGTTCCGCGCGGCTCACGTAACCGCGGGCCTGTCGCCAACACGACACGGGGCGCGGTTTCTTCGTTCGAACGCTACTTTGCGGGGTGACGAAGCGTGATGACGGTCCAAACGGGGCCGTCTCGTCGCCCACCCCCAGCGCGGCCGCGCGGGTGTTCGAATAGCGTGAACGAAAGCCCTTTCTACGGGCTCGGCCGCAGCAGAAAGACCGAAAACTTCATGAATCATTCCCGTTCCCGCGGCCGGCATTTCCGGCCCGCTGGGTCCCCGCGCGCCCAATCCTCGGACCGCGGTCAATCCTTCGATCGTCCCCCCGAGCGCGCTCCCGCTCCTTCCTTCCCGCCGCCGGATCCAGCCGTGATCGCGGCTTCGCCGTTCACGGCGCTCGGGCTGCGGCCCGAGATCGTGCGCTCCGTGGTCGACGAGGGCTACACGACGCCCACGCCGATCCAGGAGAAGGTGCTGTCTCACGTGCTCGCGGGGCGCGACGTGATCGCTTGCGCGCAGACCGGCACTGGTAAGACCGCCGCATTCGTTTTGCCGCTGCTCGAGCAACTCGCCAAGGCGAACCAGCCGCGCGGTCCCGTGCGGGTGCTGATCTTGACGCCCACGCGCGAGCTCGCGACGCAGATCGGCGAGCGCATCGCCGCGTACGGGCGTCACACCGGCGCCCGGCACGCCATCGTG
>JALYWZ010000991.1 GCA_030852505.1 Myxococcota bacterium
GCGCTGCGCAGCCGCTCGCTGCACGGCCGCTGGGTGCACGCGCCGGACACGCCGCAACGCTTCGCCGCGTACTTGAAGCACATCCGCGCGCCGAGCTCGCGGGGGCACTGGCTGTGCACGGAAGACGGCGAGCTCGCGGGCGTCGTCAACGTGACGCAAATCGTCCTGGGCGTATTCCGCTCTGCTTACCTCGGCTACTACGCATTCGCGCCTCACGCCGGAAGAGGTTACTTGCGCGCAGGCTTGGTTCAGGTGCTCGAACGCGCTTTCCGCGAATATGGGCTGCACCGGTTGGAGGCCAATATTCAGCCGGAAAACACGCGCTCGATTCAGCTCGTGAAGAGCCTCGGCTTCGAGCTCGAGGGCTATTCGCCCAAGTATCTGAAGCTCGCGGGGCGCTGGCGCGATCACGAGCGTTGGGCGATTCGCGTCGAGACCTGGCGGGGGCGGAAGCACAAGCGTTGACCGCGATTGGTCCACACGGGACCGGCGTGCAAGTATCCGGTGATGCGGGTTTCGGGGTTCTGGATCGGAGTCGTTGGTGCTTTTGGTTTGCTCCTGGCTAGCGAGAAGGCCTTTGCCTGCGGGCCGCTGCCGTGCGCGGTCGTTCAGGAGGTGCTGCCGGCGGACGGGAGCGCAAACGTGCCCCTGGATCCAGAGCTGCGCGTCCGCTACTTCGGCGCGCTGGACGAGCACTCCGTCAGTGAGTGCGGTGAGCACCTCGCTCGCGTCCGGCTGTGGTCGGAAGGCGCCGAGTCCCCGCTGGAGCTGGAAGGGGAGCTCGAGACCTGGGGAGAACGCGCCAGCACTTGGCTGGTGGTGAAGCCCTCCGAGCCGTTGCTTCCGAATACCGTCTATCGCCTGGAGCTGAACGTCGGTCTGGGCAACTTTGCCTGCTCGTGCGAGGGAAAGTGGACCCCGCTTTCGTCTTTCACGACCGGAGCCGAGCTCGACGCCGAGGAACCAGAGCTCGAAGGCGTTGCTGGAATCGACTTCGGAGATAGACAAGTAGCCAGCAACAACTGCGGAAATCAGGATGTCTTCCCGCTGCAGCCCGAGCTCGAGCCCGCGAGCGATGATTTTCCCGGTGTTCGCTACAACCTCTACGTGGACGGCGTCCTCGCAAGTCCCTACCTGAAGGACACGTTCGCCGACCAAGAGGGCGCGCCGGAGGTCTATCTGAACTGCGGCACGACCGCCCTGATTGACGCGACCCTCGTGGAAGCAGGCTCGAACCTCGAGATCCGCGCGGTCGATCAGTCAGGGAAGGAGTCGTCTCCGCAAAGTCCGTTGCGCGTACCCGACCGCTGCAACGCGAGTCCCGCCGTGGAATCTTCGGGCGGCTGCGCCGTTTCGCGCACGCATTCCGGTCAACACGCTGCGTGGCTCTTGGCGATGCTGGTGGTTGCGGCGACTTACGAAGCCCGCGCCAACAAACGCAGATCGCTGGCGCGCAGGACCTCGACGCCGGGTGACAGCGCGAGGGCGCGTTCGATGACGTTGCGGAGCTCGCGCACGTTGCCCGGCCAATCGTGAGCCACCAGCGCCGAGAGCGCATCGGGTGACAACACGGGCGGCTCGCCGCTGCGCGCGAGCTGCCGCACGAAGTGCCGCGCCAACACGGGGATATCCTCGCGGCGCTCGCGCAGCGGCGGCACGTGCACCGGGACGACTTGAAGGCGGTAGTAGAGGTCTTCGCGGAACTTGCCCTCGCGCACCAGGGTCGCGAGATCGCGGTGCGTCGCGGCCAGCACGCGCACATCGACGCGCACCGGCTTTTGGCCGCCGAGCGGGAAGACCTCGCCGTTCTCGAGGAAGCGCAGCAGCTTGGGCTGAATGTCGAGCGGCAGCTCACCGAGCTCGTCGAGGAACAGGGTGCCGCCGCTGGCCGCGCGGATCACGCCCGGCTGATCCGAGTGGGCGCCGGTGAACGCACCGCGGCGGTAGCCGAACAGCTGGCCTTCGAACAGGTCGCGGGGCACCGTCGCGCAATTGAAGGCGACGTAGGATTGACCCGCACGCTCGGACAGATCGTGAATCGCGCGCGCCACGAGCTCCTTGCCGGAACCCGACTCACCCGTGATGATCACCGTCGCGCGGGAGGCGGCGAGGCGTGTCAGCTCCGAACGCAAGCGCCGCATCCCGGGTGAAGCCGCGACGAAGCCCGGCAGCTCCGGGCTGCGATCGTCGACGCCCGTGGTCTCCGAGCGCTCGGCGTAGCCGCGCAAGCTCGCGGCCTCGAGGGAGAGCGCGGCCGCCACCGTCAAGAGCGCGAGCGCGGAGCGCTGTTCGCTGCCGAGCGCTCCGGCCACGCCGAGCCGCAGCATGCGCCCCGCGCCGTCGCTGAACTCGCTCCACTCCACGGGCTGCGAGCCCGCGCGCACCGGTCCGAAC
>JALYWZ010000277.1 GCA_030852505.1 Myxococcota bacterium
CTCGACACGCGAGCAGCCGGCCACGCTCAGCGCGACTAGACCTGCGGAGTAACGCTCGAAATACGCCAGAAATCGGGCCATGGCTCGCGTCGCGGAGACGGAGCTTTGTCTATTTTACGAGACATTGTCAACCCCGCCGCTGGTCAGGCGCTGCCGCGCCCGCTTCGCGGCCGTCACCATGGCGCCGAGCGCCGCCTCGACCTCGGGCCAGCTGCGTGTCTTCAGCCCGCAATCGGGGTTCACCCACAGCCGCGCGGCGGGCACCACGTCGCACGCTTTCACGATCAGCTCGACCATCTCGTCCGCGCTCGGGACGCGGGGCGAGTGGATGTCGTAGACGCCCGGTCCGACCTCGTTCGGGTAGTGCGTGCGCGCGAAGTCGCGGAACAGCTCCAGCTTCGAGCGCGAGGTCTCGATGGAGAGCACGTCCGCGTCCATCTCGGTCACCGCGCCCAGGATCTCGCCGAACTCCGAGTAACACATGTGGGTGTGGATCTGCGTGTCGTCGCGAACACCTGCGGTCGCGAGCCGGAACGCATCGACCGCCCAGCGCAGGTACTCGGGGCGCTCCGCGCGCCGCAACGGCAACCCTTCGCGGATCGCTGGCTCGTCGACCTGGATCATGGCGATGCCCGCGGCCTCGAGATCGAGCACCTCGTCGCGCAGCGCGAGCGCGAGCTGCGCGCAGGCTTCGCGCCGCGGCAGATCGTTGCGCACGAACGACCATTGCAGGATCGTGACCGGCCCCGTGAGCATGCCCTTCACGGGCTTCTGGGTTTGCGCCTGCGAAAACAGCGCGAAGCCCACGGTCATGGGAGCCAGCCGCGCCACGTCCCCGTACAGGATCGGCGGCTTCACGCAGCGCGAGCCGTAGCTCTGCACCCAGCCATTTTCGGTGAACGAGAAGCCTTCCAGCTTCTCGCCGAAGTACTCGACCATGTCCGTGCGCTCGAGCTCGCCGTGGACCAAAACATCGAGCCCGAGCGCTTCTTGCTTCTGGATGCAGCGCCGCGTCTCCTGTTCGAGAAAGCTCTGATACTCCGCGTCGCCGAGCTTTCCGCTGCGGTGGGCGGCGCGGGCCGCGCGCACGTCGCTCGTCTGCGGGAACGAGCCGATCGTCGTGGTCGGGAGCAGCGGTAATCCGAAACGAGCTCGCTGCTTCTTCGCCCGCTCGACGAACGGCGAGGCTCGGCTGAGCAGGGCGGCCGTGATCCGAGCGACGCGATCGCGCACCAGCGGGCGCCGCGTGCGCGGAGACGTGCTCCGGCGCATCAACGCCGCGCGCGTCTGCTGGAACAGCGGCGCCTGCGACGGATTGCCGCCGGCCTGCGCGAGCACGCTGATTTCGTCGAGCTTCTGGCTCGCGAACGACAGCCACTCGCGAATTTCTGGGTCGAGAGCGTGCTCATTCGCGAGATCCACCGGCACGTGCAGGAGCGAGCACGACGGCGCCACCCAGACGCGATCGGAACCGAGCGCCCCGACCGCGCGAGCGAGCACCGCGTTCGCGCGGTCGAGATCCGCCCGCCACACGTTGCGACCATCCACCACGCCCGCCGACAGCACCATGCGCGCAGGCAGCGCAGAAAGCACCGCCTCGAGCTGCGCCGGGGCGCGCACCAGGTCGACGTGGAGACCGTCGAGCCCCGACTCCGTCGCGAGCGGCAGGTTCTCGGAGAGAGCGTCGAAGTAGGTCGTGAGCAGCAGACGCGGCCGGGGTTGGCAGGCGGCGAGGCGCCGAAACGCACGCACGTAAGCCGCGCGCGCCGGCCCGTCGAGGTCCAGCGCCAGGCACGGCTCGTCGAGCTGCAGCCACGACACGTTTTGCGAGCCGAGCAGCTCCAGCAGCTCTTCATAGACCGGGAGCAGCGCGTCGAGCAGCTCGAGGGGCGTCTCGGTGCTCACCTCGCCGGAACCGAATTTCGAAAGCAGCAGAAACGTGACGGGCCCGAGTATCACCGGTCGCGGCTCGATCCCGAGCGAGCGCGCCTCGGCGAGCTCTCCCAACAGCCGGGAAGCATCGAGCTGAAAGCGCTGACCGAGCTCGAGCTCGGGCACGATGTAGTGATAGTTGGTGTCGAACCACTTCGTCATCTCGAGCGCGGGCAGATCGACGCCGGCCTTCGGATCTTGCAGCCCTCGCGCCATCGCGAAGTAGCGCTCGAGCGGATCGGAAACGGCCGCATAGCGCGCCGGTACGGCTCCGAGCGTGAACGCCATGTCGAGCACGTGGTCGTAAAGCGAGAAGTCGTTGCTCGGCACGTGCTCGATGCCGCGCGCCTTCATCAGAGACCAATGCCGATTGCGGAGCTCGCGCGCGGCGGACAGAAGCTCAGCCGCCGAGGTTTTCTTCGCCCAGTAACGCTCGAGGGAGAGCTTCAGCTCGCGCGCTTTGCCGATTCTTGGATGACCGAGACAAGTCGAAATGAGAGCCACGTTGCAGTTCCTTTCGCCCCCGCGGGCGGAAGAGAGCGACGCGGTAGACGGATCGGCGCCCAGAACTGACGTTTTGCTCGGCCAGCCCGGACCTACCGGCCTCCCGCGAGGCTCCAGGTCAACCGGCTACGGATGTTTCCCGACGCCGGGTGCTGGCAGGTCTTCGGGCTCGCGAGCTTTCCGGCTTTCGCCGGGTTCCTACTGTCCAACGCTTCCCGGTCCCAGGGACCAGTGCATGCCGTGGAGGTGGTTCTCGCTGACCGCTGCGGGGCAGCCCCGGATTCACACCGGGTTCCCTATTGAGCCCGGACACGCGCCCGGGCACCAGCACGCGGGCAACCTATTCGCGTCCCGCGCGCTCGTCAACGATCTCAGAACTTGATGGAGACGGAGGGCGCCGAGCGCTGGGCTTCTCCGTGATACACCGCTTCGATGTTGTTGCCGTCGGGGTCGAGCAAGAACGCCGCGTAGTATCCCGGGTGATACGGGCGTTCCCCCGGGGCGCCGTTGTCCTTGGCGCCGGCTGCGACGCCGGCCTTGTGAAATGCGTCGACCGCCGAACGGCTCGCTGCCTGGAACGCGAGATGCACGCGCCCGGTGAGCGCTCCCTGCGCCGCCGGCGACGCCGCGGTCGAGATGTACAGTTCGTCCGCCCAGAAGTGATCGGGCGCGTCACCCCCGGTGGGAACGTCGAGCGCGCCGAGCACCGCCTTGTAGAAGCGCTTGCTCGCCTCCAGATCCTTCACGACCAGATGAACGTGATCGAACAACCGTCCGCGATGCAGTTCCATCCGCGAAGGATAGAGCGACCTCCGATCGTTCGCGACTCGTGAAATCGCCGGCCGTCTTGAGGATTTTGGCGTAGGGTCCAGCGCGGTGGCGAGCTCCTCCACGGTTCTGTTCTTGTGTAGCGGCAACTACTATCGCAGCCGCTTCGCCGAGCTCTGGTTCAATCATCTGATCGCGGACACGGGCCTCGCCTTCACGGCGGATTCGGCAGGTCTGTGGCCGGATTGCCGGTTGCACAACAGCGGACCGATCTCCCTCGACACCCTTGCGGCGCTGCGCGCGCGCGGTGTCCGGCTACCCGCGCAGCATCGCATCCCGCGCGACGTGAGCGAGTCCGACATTCGGAGCGCGGCCGTCACCGTGGCCCTGAAAGAAGCCGAGCACCGGCCGCTCGTGGCCCGGCGTTTTCCGGCCCTGCTCCACCGCATCGAGTTCTGGCACGTCCACGACGTCGAGGACGCGCCGCCCAGCGAGGCCATCCCGCTGATCGAAACCAACGTCCGCGCGCTGATCGGACGCCTGCGGGAACTTTCGAACGCCGAGCCTCGTCCAGGTCGATGAGCCCTGATTTCTGGACCCAGGGCTCGTCCCCATTGGCTCGGAGGCAGCTGAGGGATATTACCGCACCTGGGTCCATACCCTGGAGAGCTCGATGACCGCCGAACACGAACACTGGATGCGGGTGGCGATGCAAGAGGCGGAGCTTGCGCGCGGCACGACCGGCGACAACCCCTGGGTCGGCTGCGCGATCGTCAGCTTTCGCGGGGAGCTGCTCGGGTGCGGTCACACCCAGGGTCCGGGTGAAGACCACGCGGAGATCGCCGCGGCTCGAGATGCCCAGGCTCGCGGTCATTCCGTCGCCGGTGCGACGCTCTACTCCACGCTCGAGCCGTGCTCGTTCCACGGACGCACCCCCGCCTGCGCCACATCGATTGCAGCGCGCGGCGTGGCCCTGGTCGTCACCGGCATGCGCGACCCGAACCCGCGCGTGAACGGCGCCGGCGCGCAGATCATCCGCGACGCGGGCATCGAGGTGATCGAGGGGATTTGCGAGCTCGAGGTGCGCCGCCAGCTCGGGGCGTGGGTGCTCCAGTACCATCCGGACGAGCCGCTGCTGCGTGCCCAGGCCATGAAGCCCGAGGTGCGCCGCGAACGCCTCGCGGCGATTTACGGTGTCACCCCGACCCGCATGGAAGAGTGGCTCACGAAGCACGCGCAGGAGCTCGAGTCCCGCCGGTGATGGAGCGAAGAAGTCGCTCGGCTTTCCAGGCCTCGAACCAGAAGCCAGCGATCGTCATCACCCAGGCGAACACGAACAGCCCCAGCGGGATCAGCGCTTCCGTGGCGCTGCCGCCGTAGCGGAGCGAGGTCAAACCCAAGTACCCCGCCATCGTGCACACGAGCCCCACCCAGAGCAGCAAGAAGACCAGCGCCACGGTGTGGAGGCTCATCGTGATCGCGATCCGCGACCCGCTACCCTGAGGGGTGATGATTCCGCGGATCCGCGGCCGGAACGAGTTGCGATACGAGATGACCCGGGAAACGTCGAACGACATCCCGCTGATCGTGCCTTCGAAACGTCGATTCGCTCCGGAGCGAATCCACTTTCTGGGTTCCACCTGCTTGCTCAATGCCAGAACCACTTCGTCCGGTGGGCGCTGGCTGACCAGGTCGAACTGGCGGCGGGGCAGGAGGGGGATCATGGAACCGAGCTCCCTATAGCCCGCGTTACGGCGCGCTTGCCGCGGCGCGGATGTCGCGCCAGAGCTCGAGCGCGCTGGGTGTGCGCGAAGCGACGTGGCGCCTCAACGCTCGTCCGAGTGGCCCGGCGTAGCGCGAGCCAGTCTGCTCCGCGACCTGTCGTGGGTAGCCGCTCACGATTTGTTCCTGGGTGAACTCGATCTGCCTGCCGACGACGAACGACAGCAACAGCAAGGCGCTGTGATAGATGTCGGTGGCGGTTCCGATCGCGCCGAACTCGGCCGGCCGAATGGCTTCGGGCGGGAACATCCACTGAGCCATGACGGCGTCCGAGTCGATCTCGTCCGCGAGCCTCGAGATGCCGAAATCACCCAGCTTGAACGACCACACGGCGGGCTTTTCGGGGACCATCGCGTCTTTGGCCTGAAAGACGAAAACGTTGCCGGCGTGGATGTCCTTGTGGATGTAGCCGCGCCCATGCACGTACGACACCGCCTGCAGCAGATCGCGCGCGATGTACGGGATCCAGCTCTCCGCGGGTGAGCCGTGGAGCAAGCTCGCCACGGGCCAGACGCAGCGTTCGACGATGATGTAAAACGTGTCGGCGTAAACGAACGCGTCGTGGACGAAGGTGATGTTCGGGTGCCGCACCGTGAGCAGGGCCACGAGCTCCGCCTCCCAGCTCTCGTGCACTTCGCGAAACGTGCGGCCCTTCGGCACCAACACCTTGGCCGCGAGCTCATTTCCCCAGTCGTCGGTGCACGCGAACACCTGGCCGAACGCGCCGGCGCCCAGCTGCTCGTGGATCCTGAACGTACGTCCGTCGTGCTCGATCACCTCACCGCCCACCGGCGGGCGAAAGCTGCGGAAGAACGAGTCGGGAGCGTTGGCCATGCGTCTCGCTACTTTAACTTGGCGCACCCGCCTTTTGTGGGGATAGGCGGCGCTGACTCTTCCGCGGTACAAACCACGCGGCTGTGGTGGGGCGGCAGTGGGTCGCCCCCGAGACAATCGGGAGTCGTGGGATGTCTTACGGGAAACGGGTCGAGCTATCCGCGCTGTTGTGCCTGCTGGGTGCGGCAGCGGGTTTCGCCGGGTGTAGCGAAGGGGATGCGCCGGTCGCGAGCAGCGGGACGGCGCCGCAGCAGTCGATCGCTTCGGCGGTCTCGCGGCTGAAAGCCGTGCACCCGAAGGCCCAGCTGGGCGTGCGGGGCGACAGAATCCGCCGGATTTACGGCCCGACGGCCACGGGAAAGACGCCCCCGGCCGCCGCCGAGAGCTTCCGGCAAAAGACGGCCTCCGCGTTCGGGATCGACGCGGACGAGCTCCGAGCCGCCAAGCTCGCCGCTTCGGCAAGCCTCCGCAGCACGTCCGGTTCGAACGGCGTCGGCTTGATGTACGACCGCACGACCGGGAAATACAAGTTTCGCCTGTTCAGCTACGAGCAACAGCGCGACGGCGTGCCGGTGTTCCGCTCGGGGCTGCGCACGCTGGTGAGAGAAGGCAGTGACAACCCCGTGGTGTGGGCCAACGCCGACCTTCGACCCATGGGCAGCTTCCGGGTTCGCGCCATCCAGCCGCGAGCGGTGGATCTCGCCGAGTCACTCGAAGCGTTGCGCGCGCAGAGCGGCGCCACGGCTCCGTCGGCGC
>JALYWZ010000034.1 GCA_030852505.1 Myxococcota bacterium
ATCCATGCTCACGCCGAGGAACGAAACGCCGGCGTTCTGCCGATAGGCTTCGGCGAGCGCCGGCGCGGAGCGCTTGCAGGCTCCGCACCAGCCCGCGAAGACCTCGATCAACACGGCCTTCCCGCGCTGCTCCTCGAGCCGAAAGCGCTGGCCCTCGCCCGCGCCGACGAGCGGCAGATCGAACGGCGCAGCCTGCACGCCCTCGCGGGGACCGGAGAACTTGCGAGACACGAACATCACCGCGAGCACGACCAGCGCGCCCCAGATGCAAGCGTCTAACCAATGGATGCGGGGGAGTTTCACGGTGCGAGTAGTCGTCTACCCACCACCCACCCGAACGCCACGAAGGCGATCACGGCCAAGCCATGTGCGACGCCCGCATGCCAACCCTCTTGCGTCGGGCACGCCGCGCCGATCGCGACGCCGCCGCCGATGCCCCCGACCAACCCTGCGAGCGCTCCGGATACGCCCGGGTTCAGTGGATCGGTGCCGCGCCACAAAGTCAGCACGCCGAGCGAGGCGAGGGCGCTGACGATCAGCCCCACGACGCCGCAGCTCGCGGTGCGCTCCAGACGCGCAGCCGTCATGAACTCACTGAACGGCACCCACTCGGGCGCCAAGAACGCGATGTAGGCGATGAACAACACCGGCAGCACCAGCGCCACGCCGACGCGCGCACCAGCCGACCAGCGGCGCCCCGGCGGCTTGGCGAAGCCGACCCAGAGCACGACCGCCTGCACGATGCCCCAGCCCGCGGCGCCGATCAGCGCGGCGTGGAAGGTCTCTTGGTGCCGCTCGGCGCCGTGCGTGAGCAGCAGCAAGATCGCGATCGCCGCGAACGAGACCACGAGCGACAGGCCCATCCGATGACCCGCGGACGGGCCGCGGCACGGCTCGAGGCCCTTCGTGCACTGTTTGTGGATCGCGGCAGAGACATGAGCGCTGGGCCCTGCCTTCGGCCAGGGCAGGTCGTCCAACGGATCGAGCTCGGGAGAGTTGCTCATGACCGCCGACTGAAGGTTTCGAGCTGCTTGCGCAGAAGATTGTAGCCGCGGTGGACCCTGAGCTTTACCGCCGCCTCACTGGCGCCGAGCACGCTCGCGGCTTCCGCGATCGAGAGCCCCGACACCTTCGTGAGCTGAATCGCTTCCCGGTACGCCTCGGGTAGCTCGTCGAGGGCGCGCTCGAGCGCAGCCGCCACGTCTGCGGACACGCCGGCCGGTTCCGGCGGCGGCTCAGGCAAGCTGCCGTCGCTGCTCAGATCTTCGGTGCGAACGCGCGCGGAACGTCGCTCGTCGAGGAAGCTGCGGCGGGCGATCGCCAGCACCCACGGCAGAACGGGGGCGCCTCGCAAGTAGCTGCCGCGCGCGCGGTGCACCTTCGAGAAGGTCACCTGGAGCAAATCTTCTGCCCGCTCCCGGTTGCGGGTGAGGCGGAGCAGGTAGGCATACACGGTGTTCGAAATCCGGCGGTACAGCGCCTCGAAGGCCGCGCCGCTGCCGTCGACGTACGCCTCCATCAGCGCTTCGACAGTGCCGTTGGCAACATCGGCTGCAGCAGGCGACTGCTGCGGCGCGATTCTTACGCCGCGATCGGCATCCACGCTGCGGATACCTATCCCGAGGTTTGCTTCGGCGCTAGCAACGATCACGGCTCACAAGGCAGGTTTACGCCCCGGCCGTCTCATGGGTTTCTCGAGCAGGAAAGGGGCTTTTGGCCCTGAACGCGCATACAGTGCCGAAACCCGGCAGCCCGAGGCCGCTAGATCAGCGAGCGCAGGTCCAGCATCTCCTCGACGTCGGGCATGAGCACCAGCTCGACGCGGCGGTTTTGCTGCCGGCCCTCGTCGGAATCATTGCGCATGACGGGATCGGTCTCGCCGTAGCCCGCAGCGTGCAGGCGGATCGGATCGAGCCCACCGCCGCCGGTCTGCGATTCCAGCGGGCTGATCAGGTACACGAGCACCTGGCGCGCGCGCATCACGCTCAGGCCCCAATTGTCGATGAAGCGCCCGCCCGCGAGCGGCTTGTTGTCGGTGTGACCGGCCACCTGGAAGAAACGACCGGCGAGCTGCTTGTCGTTGCGGATCACCTCGGCGACGGCGTCGAGCACCTGAATGCCCTCGGGGCGTAGCTTGTCCTTACCCGACGCGAAGAGCACGTCGCCTGGCAGGCGGATCACCATGCGGTTCCGGCGGATTTCCACCTTCAGCCCGAGCTCCGTCAGCTTCTTCAGCTTGTCGCGCAGCTGCTCGAAGCGCGAGCGGATCCGCTCGAGCTGGGCGGCGCGGTTCTTGTACTCCTCGAGCGCGCGCGTCATCTCCTCCAGGCTCTTCGCGAGCTCCTTGTTCTGCGAGCCGGTCTGCTCGAGCTGCACGTTGAGCGCCTCGATGTCGACGCCCATCCGCTGCAGCTGCTCCTTGAGCTGAGCGACCACGTTGTTGGCGTGGTCGAGCTCGGCCTGCAGCGCTGCGCGCTCTTGTTGCTGGGCGTTGTACTGCTGAGCGAGCTCGCCGTACTTCTGGAGCTGGGCACGCCACTGGTCTTCCGAGTACCCGCAGCCCACCAGGCTCAACCCAAGCAATCCCAGCAGTATCGAGGCTTTCGACATTTCTCAGCGCGAAGTAACGTCGAATGCTCGAGCGCTGTCAATGCGCCCCCGGAGCCGGCCAAATCCCGCGCTCGGGGTGCTGCTCTGGCACTTTCCTACTACCCTTGCGTCACCTGCCTGTCACAGGTCCCGATTACCGGATGCGGGAATGGCAAGAATCCTGATCGTCGAAGACGAGCCCGACCTGCAGCAGGTGCTCGAGTACAACCTGCGCCAGGCCGGTCACGACGTCTTGTCGACCAAGCTCGGGCACGACGCGATCCGGCTGGCGCGCGAACAGCGCCCGGACGTGGTGCTGCTCGACCTGATGCTGCCCGATCTCCCCGGCACCGAGGTTTGCAAGACCCTGAAAGAGGGCGCCACCACCAAGAGCATCCCGGTGTTGATGGTCACGGCGCGCGGCGAAGAGATCGATCGCGTCGTCGGCTTCGAGCTCGGGGCCGACGATTACGTGGTCAAGCCGTTCAGCGTGCGCGAGCTGCTGCTCCGCGTGCAGGCCGTGCTGCGGCGAGGCAAGAGCGAACCGCAGGCGCCCGAGGCGCTCGTCGAGTTCGGCAAGCTGCGCATCGACCGGGGCGCGCACCGCGTCTGGGTCGAGGCACGGGAGATCGAGCTCACCGCGCTCGAGTTTCGGCTACTCGTCACGCTTTACGACCGCCGGAACCGCGTGCAGACGCGCAGCGCGTTGCTCGACGACGTGTGGGGTATTCAGGCGGACATCACGACGCGCACCGTCGACACGCACGTCAAGCGCTTGCGCGAGAAGCTCGAGGCTGCGCGTGACTACGTGGAGACGGTCCGCGGCGTCGGCTACCGCTTCGTGGGGGCCCCGGGTGAGGCCGTGAGTTGAAGCTGGGCATCCGAGCCAAGCTGCTCTTGGCCTCGCTCTCGGTCGCGGCCTGCCTGTGTCTGCTCGGATACGTTTGGATGAAGGGAAAACTCGAGGCGGAAGTGTCTGCCCGGGCCCGCGAGGACGGGATGCTGCGCTTGCTTCTGGCCCAACGAATCGTGCAGCAGGGCGCGTCCGATGCCGCGGGCGACCAGGCCTGGTCGGAGCTGGCTGCCCGCGCGGCGGCCCTCACGGACTCGCGTGTCACGCTGATCGACAGCGCCGGCCGGCTACTCGCGGACTCGAGCGGCGCGACCCACGACGTGCGCGTGCTCTCGACGCATCCCGAGGTCCGCGGCCAGCTCGAGGGACGCGCGCAGACTCCGGCGCTGTTGCTCTCCGGCAAGCGCTTACAAATCGCGGCGCCCTTCGGCGCTGCCCGCGAGCCGCGCGGCGTGGTTCGGATCACGCGCCAGGTGCCCGAGCTCGAGGCCGTGCGCGCCGCCGTGCTGCGCTACGCGTTGCTGGCGTTCGCGCTCGCGGCGCTGCTCTGCGTGGGCTTCGCCGTGCTTGCCTCCGAGCTCGCTGCGCGGCCAGCCCGCGCCCTTTCGAAGGTGGCGCGGCGCATGGCTGCCGGAGATCTCACGACGCGCGCACGCCTGTCGCGGCGGGACGATCTGGGCGAGCTCGGTCGATCGCTCGATCAACTCGCGAAGAATCTGACCACCTCCCTGTCGGAGCTGCGGGGAGAGCGCGATCGCATGAGCGGGATCTTGTCGGGGATGGTCGAGGGCGTGCTGCTGCTCGACGCCTCGGGTCGGATCGTGCTGGTCAACCCGGCGCTGCGCGAGATGTTCTTGCTCGGTCAGGACGCCGTCGGCCGCACGCTGCTCGAAGCGATCCGGCACGCCGATCTCAAGCAGCTCTTCGACGAGGCGCGCGGCTCCGAAGAGCCGGTCACGCGCGAAATCGAGACGGTGGGCCTCAAGCCGCGCCGGCTGTTGTCGCGTTTCGCCCGGCTGCCGAGCGAGCACGGCCAGCTGTTCGCGGTGTTCGTGGACGTGACCGAAGTGCGCAAGCTCGAGTCGATGCGCCGAGATTTCGTGGCCAACGTGTCTCACGAGCTGCGCACGCCCGTGACCGCGATCCGCTCCGCTGCCGAGACGCTGCAGACCGGGCGCCCCGAAGATCCGGCCACGCTGGAGCTGTTCCTCGGCATCATCGACCGCAACGCGGCGCGGCTCCAGGAGCTGGTCGAAGACGTGCTGGACCTGTCGCGCATCGAGTCGCGAGAGCTCGAGCTGCACTTCGAAGTGCTGGAGCTAGGCGCGCTGTACGAGCAAATCGCCAGCTTGTTCAAGGAGCGCGCCGACCGCAAAGACATCCAGCTCCAGAACCTGGGCGCGGGGAAGCACGTGACAGGAGATCGCCGCGCTCTCGAGCACGTGCTCACGAACCTGGTCGATAACGCCGTGAAGTATTGCGGCAAGGGCGCGCGCGTGAGCCTCTCTGCCAGCGAGCTCGGCGAGCAAGTCACGCTCTCCGTCGCGGACGACGGGCCTGGTATCGAGGCGCGTCACCTGCCGCGGATCTTCGAGCGTTTTTACCGAGTCGACGCGGGCCGTTCGCGCGAGCTCGGCGGCACCGGCCTCGGCCTGTCGATCGTCAAACACCTGGTGGAGGCGCAGGGGGGGACCGTCCAGGTCGAGAGCCGCCCCGGGCAGGGGACGACCTTCAGCTTTACCCTGAAGAAAGCCGAACGCGGACCTTCGCAACCTGCCGCGCAGGCCGCCGTCGCGTGAAGCCGGAGCGTGTCACCAAACTGTCACGCGGTGCTGATAGGGAGTCGCAATGTTCGGTCGCCGCGCGGTCTTCTTGCTCGCAGTGCTGGCTTGCGCCTGCGGCCGGGATGCCGGCTCGAGTGACGGCGAGCGGACTCTTTCGCTGAACGGCGCGGGCGCAACCTTCCCATTTCCGCTTTATTCGAAGTGGATCGCCGAGTATCACCGCCTCTATCCGAACGTGCGTATCAACTATCAGTCGATCGGCTCGGGCGGCGGCATCCGGCAGTTGGTGGCGGAGACGGTCGACTTCGGTGCTACGGACGCAGCGGTCCGCGACGAGGAAGCCAGGAGCGCACGCGGGTCGCTGCTCCACTTACCGACCGCGGTCGGGTCGCTCGCCATCGGCTATCGGCTCGACGGTGTGTCCGGGGAGCTGCGACTCACCCCGGGCGTCCTGGCCGGGATCTTCCTCGGCGAGATCCAGCGCTGGAACGATCCGGAGCTCGCCGTGGAGAATCCTCGGCTCGCCTTGCCGGATCGCGCGATCACCGTGGTGTTTCGCACGGACGGCAGCGGTTCGACGGCGGCGCTCACCGAATACCTCTCGAGAGTCAGCCCGATCTGGAAGGAGCAGGTCGGCTCCGGCAAGAGCGTGCGCTGGCCGGTCGGGCTCGGCGCCAAAGGCAACGAGGGCGTGGCGGGGTTGCTCCAGGGAACACCGGGCTCGATCGGTTACCTCGAGCTCGCTTACGCGAAACAGTCGGGCTTGCCGAGCGCGCTGCTGCGAAACCACGCCGGAAAGTTCGTGGCCCCCTCGCCGAGCGCCGCGCTTGCGGCCGCCGAGAGCGTCGAAATGCCGGAGGGCTTCCGGGTCTCGCTGATCGACGCGCCGGGCGAAGCGGCGTACCCCATCGCCTCGTACACGTACTTGCTGGTTTACGAAAAGCCTCGGGACGCCGAAAAGGGCCGCGCGCTCGCGCGCTTTTTGTGGTGGGCGCTGCACGACGGCCAGCGCTACGCAGAGCAGCTCGACTACGCGCCGCTGCCGGCGAGCGTGCTGCGCAAGCTGGAGTCCAAGCTGCAGACGCAGAAGCTGCTCGATGGCGTCTAACTGGGCGGACTTCCTGTTCCGTCGCCTGAGCTGGCTGTGCGCCATTCTGGTGGTCACGACGCTCGGCGCGGTGGCGCTGACCCTGGCCGTCGCATCGCTGCCTGCTTTCGGCGAGCTTGGCCCGGGCTTCGTGTTCGGCACGGTGTGGGACCCGGCGCGCCGCAGCTTCGGCGCCTTGCCGTTCATTTACGGGACCGTGGTCTCCTCGGTGCTGGCGTTGCTGCTCTCGGTGCCGGTGTCCCTCGGGATCGCCATCTATCTGTCGGAGCTCGCTCCCGACTGGCTCCGAAACGTGCTCGGGTTCTTGGTCGAGCTGCTCGCGGCGGTGCCGAGCGTGGTCTACGGCTTGTGGGGCATCTTCGTGCTCTCACCCTGGCTCCGGGACTCGATCCAGCCGTGGCTTTCGGAATGGTTCGGCTTCTTGCCCGCGTTCTCGGGCCCGGCCCACGGCTTCGGCATGCTGGCGGGCGGGGTCGTGCTGGCGATCATGATCACGCCCACGATCTCGTCCGTGGGACGCGAGGTGCTGCGGGCCGTGCCGCTGTCGCTGCGTGAAGCGGCGCTCGCGCTCGGCGCCACGCGCTGGGAGTCGGTGCGGATCGCCGTGTTGCCGTTGGCGCGCTCGGGCCTGCTCGGCGCGACGCTGCTCGGCCTGGGGCGCGCCCTGGGAGAAACCATGGCGATCACCCTGGTGATCGGCAACCGCGCCGAGATCAGCGCGTCGCTGTTTGCGCCGGGGTACACCATGGCCAGCGTGCTCGCCAACGAGTTCAGCGAGGCCACGGGGGAGCTGCACCTCGCGGCCCTGGCCGAGATCGGCCTACTCTTGTTCGTCGTGACCGTGCTCCTGAACCTGTTCGCGCGCGTGCTGGTCTTTCGCGTTGCCGCCGTTGCTGCGCGAGGGCGGCCATGAGGCTCGAGCGCTACGCGTGGCGAAGGTTCGTGGACAGAGCCGTGCGCGCCGGCTGTGTCCTGGCGATGGCGCTCGCGCTGTTGCCGCTGTGCAGCGTGCTCTATTACGTCTTCTCGCGAGGCATCGGCGGCCTGGACCTCGCCTTCTTCAGCGAGCTGCCGAAGCCGGTGGGCGAGCCCGGCGGCGGCATGGCGCCGGCGATCGCCGGCACGCTGAAGCTCGTGGGGCTGTCGTGTCTGTTCGCGATACCGCCCGGCGTGCTCGCGGGGGTCTATCTCTCGGAGCACGGCGAGACGCGCTTCGGTCGCGTGGCGCGCTTCGCGGCCGACGTGCTGTCCGGCGTGCCCTCGATCACGGTCGGCCTGTTCGTTTACGCCGTGGTGGTGACGACCATGAAGCACTTTTCGGCCTTCGCGGGCGGCATCGCGCTCTCGGTGTTGATGCTGCCGACGATCGCACGCTCGACCGAAGAGCTCTTGAAGCTGGTTCCGGAAGGGCTGCGGGAGGCGGCGCTCGGCCTGGGTGTCCCGCACTGGCGCGCCACGATCCGCGTGGTGCTGCGCACGGCCGCGCCGGGCATCGCCGTCGGCGTGATGCTGGCGGTGGCGCGGGCCGCCGGCGAAACGGCGCCGTTGCTCTTCACGGCCTTCAACAACCGCTTCCCCGCGGAGTCGCTGTTCGAGCCCACGGCCTCGCTGCCCGTGAGCATCTACACCTATGCCCTGTCGCCGTACGGGGACTGGCACCGTCAAGCCTGGTCGGCGGCGCTGGTGCTCTTGCTCGTGGTACTGCTCTTGAACGTCTCGGCGCGCCTGCTCGTGCGCCACCGCGTGGGCGGGCGATGAGCAGAGAGGCTCCGGATCCGCTTCCCAAGCTGCAAACCCTCGGGCTTCGCGCTTTTTTCGGGGAAAACCAGGTGCTCGGCGGCATCGATCTCGCGATCGCCGAGCGCCGCGTCACGGCCGTGATCGGCCCGTCCGGCTGCGGAAAGTCCACGTTCGTGCGCTGCCTGAACCGCATGCACGAGGTGGTTCCGCACGCCCGCGTCAGCGGTCAGGTGCTGCTCGAGTCGCAAGACATCTACGCTCGCGACGTCGATCCGGTGCGCGTGCGCAGGCGCGTCGGCATGGTGTTCCAGAAGGCGAATCCGTTTCCCACGCTGTCGATCCGCGACAACGTGTTCGCGGGGCTTCGTCTCAACGGCATTCCGATCGACGACCCCGACGCGCTGCTCGAGCAGTCTCTGCGCCGGGTCGCGCTCTGGGACGAGGTGAAGGATCACCTCGGCAGAGCCGGCACCAGCCTGTCCGGCGGCCAGCAGCAGCGCCTTTGCATCGCGCGCTCGCTGGCGCTCGAGCCAGAAGTGCTACTGATGGACGAGCCCTGTTCGGCGCTCGATCCGATCGCCACCGCTCGCGTCGAGGAGCTGATCCACGAGCTACGCCAGAATTACACGATCGTGATCGTCACCCACAACATGCAGCAAGCCGCACGCGTGGCCGACTTCACGGCGTTTTTCTATCTCGGCCAGCTCGTCGAGTACGGCCGCACCGACGTGATCTTCACGCGCCCCAAAGAACGCCGCACCGAGGACTACATCACGGGGCGCTTCGGCTGACGCGTGCGGGGAGCGCCCTAGGAGAAATCGTCCGGGCTCGGCATGCGCTCGGTCGGCGGATCGATGGCTTGCTTCGCCTGCTTCACGACCTCTCGAAGGCGCTCGAGGGCGGTCTCGATCACCGCTTCGCTCGGCCCGAACGAGAACCGCGCGTAGTTGACGAAGCGCGAAGCGCGACCGACGCGCCGCTGGCCCGGGTCCACGTCGAAGAAATGACCCGGCACGACGATCACCTTGTGCTCGAGCGCCGCGCGGAACAGGCCTTCACCCGTGTCGAGAGGAGGCGGCAGGTTCGACAGGTTGCCCCACAGGTAGAAGGTGCCCTCCGATTCACGCTCGAAGCGCACGCCGAGCGCCCGGAGGCCGTGCATCAACAGGTCGCGCTTCGAACGGAACGCGCGCCGGATCGCCTCGGCCTCTTTGAGCGTGTGCTCTCGCGATAAGAGCGGCAGCGCCGCGCGCTGGAGCGGCCGCGAACCGCCGCCGTCGAGGAACGAGCCAGCGCTCGCCAAGGATTCGATGACCTTGCTCGGACCGACGGTCCAGGTGGTGCGCCAGCCGGGGTAGCGCCAGTTCTTGGTGAGGCCGTCGAAGATGACCACGGGATCTTTCTCGACGTCTTCGACGAACTCCGCGGCGCTCGAGATCGGCGGACCGTCTTTCCAGACGTAATGCGAGTAAAACTCGTCGAGCAACAGCGCGCAGTCCAGATCGCGCGCGGTGTGCACCCACGAAGCCAGCTCCGGACCGGTGATGGCCTTGCCGGTCGGGTTACAGGGGTTCGAGAGCAGGAGCCCGCCCAGGCCCCGCCCCGAGATTTCCCGCCGCAAATCGCTCAGGGAAAAGTCGTAGCCCTGCATCGGATCGAGCAAGATCGGGATCGGCGTGAAGCGCCGGAAGATGTCGAGCAGCTCCTCGTACGCCGTGTAATCCGGCAAAAAGTGCCCGAGGTGTATCTGAGAGATCGCGGCACAAGCGCGCATGATCGCGACCCGCCCGCCGCCGCACAGCGCGACGTTCTCGGCGGAATACTTCGACGGCATGCCGCGACGAAACAGGTCGTTGTAAAGACCCGCCACGGCCTCGCGCGCCTCCCACAGCCCGGCCACGGGCGCATACTCCTGCGTCAGCTCGTCGATCCGAACGTGCTCGACGCGCGGCGGGGCGCCGGGGAGAGGGCCGGTCTCGGGCTGTCCCTGGCCGAGGTTGCACCAGTCGGGGGCGCCCGTTTGAAAGCCGCGAGCCTGAGCCTCGACCGTGACGTAGATGACACCGGTTCGGGGCACGGGGCGGAAAGCGGAGACGGACATGGCGCGGCGGAGAGTAGCATCCTGGTCGCGGATCTGCGCGCCGCGCGCTAGCATCCAGCGCCGGAGCCGATGCGGACCAAGCAGATCCTGCTGATTTTGCCGCTGCTTCTGGCGTTCGTGCTGCTTCAGTCCGCGCTCTGGGTTCCAACGTACGGCAGTCGGGCGGCGGCCGACTCGGGGCGGCTAGAGACCTTCGTCGAGGCGCGCCCCAGCGATTTCAAGCTGCTGAACCCGATGCTGAACAGCGACGCGGGCACGGCCGAAATGATGGATCGCCGCATCTACGACCGGCTGCTCGAGGCCGACGAGAAGCTCGACGTGGTGCCCTGCCTCGCCGAGTCCTGGACCGTCACCGAGCAGGCCTACATCGCCGTGCGACCCGAGCGGCGCCTGCCGGACGGTACACCGGTGAATGGCGCCTCGCTGCGAGCGGCGGTCGAGGCGGCGTTCCGCGGGCCACTCTCGGACCTCGCGCCCAAGCTGCGCGCGGTCGAGCTCGTTCCTCCCGCCGAGCGCACGCGCGAGGAGACGGCGCTCCAACAAACGGCGGGAGGTAAGTCGGAGTCGGTCTCGGCCGCGGTTCGCGTGCAGCTGCCGGAGCGGCTCGGGCTGACGCTCGACGCGGTGGAGCCCGAGCTCTTCGAGCGGCTCGAGCCCGTGCTCGGCGAGGGCTATTTCCGCTCGACGGACGTGAAGTCGAGGATCCGGTTCGATCCGCCCACGGCGGCTGCGGCCTTCGAAAGCAAGCTCGAGGAGCTGTTCGCCGTCGGCGAGCACAACCCGATCGTCACGTTCAAGCTCCGCCCCGGCGTCCGGTTTCACGACGGGCACCCGTTCACGGCGCGGGACGTGCGCTTCACGTACCAGGCCATCCTCGACCCCAAGAACACCTCGCCGCGCGCCAGCAGCTTCGAGGCGATCGAGCGCATCGACGTCCCCGACGACCTGACGGCGAAGGTCGTCTACAAGAAGCTGAACTCCACCTCGCTGCTCGATTGGACGATGATGGGCATGTTGCCCGAGCACCTCTTGAATCGCGAAGCGCTGGAGCGCGAGATGAACGCGCGGCAAATCCCGGCTGCACAGCGCGAAAAGTTCTCGATCCGCGACTCGGGCTTCAACCAGAGCCCGATCGGCACGGGGCGCTTCAGGTTCGCGAAGCACGTGCCGGACCAGTACACCGTCGTCGAGAGGAACGACGATTACTGGGGAGAGCGCTCGCGGTATCAGCGCATCATTTCGCGCGTGATCCCCGATAAACTCGCGCAGGAGCTCGAGCTCCACGCGGGCTCGGTCGACCGCTACGAGGCCGAGCCGCACCAGGCCGCCCGGCTCCGGACCAGCCCCAATCTTCAGGTCGTGTCGCGCGGCGAAGGCTATTACACGTACGTCGCGTACAACCTGCGGCGGCCTCCGTTCGACGACGTGCGCGTGCGTCGTGCGCTCAGCATGGCCGTGAACGTCGACGACATCATCGACTACGTCCTGTTCGGCGAGGGCAAACGCGCGAGCGGGCCCTACTTCTCGAACACGCCGTTTTACGATCCGGAGACTCCGCTCCAGCCCTACGACCCCGCCCGCGCGCTGGCGCTGCTCGAGGAGGTCGGTTACAGGAAGAACGCGCAGGGCTTCCTCGAGAAGGACGGCAAGCCCTTCGAGTTCACGCTGATCTCGAACGCCGGCAACCCGCAGCGCAAGGCCGTCGTCACGATCGTGCAGGAAGCCTGGCGGCGGCTCGGCGTGCGCTGCACGACCCAGCTCTTCGAGTTCCCGGTTTTTCTCGAGCAGTTCGTGCACGTGCGAAACTTCGACGCCCTGGTGCTCGCCTGGATCGGTGCCGATATCACGCCGGACCGGCGGCAGATCTGGCACTCGAGCCAAGGTGGCAACTACAAGCTGAACTTCACCGGTTACGCGAGCCCCGAAGCCGACGCGCTGATCGATCGGATCCTGCTCGAGTACGATCGAAATAAGCAGATCGCCCTCGCGCGTCAGCTACACCGGCGCATCGCCGAAGACGTCCCGTACACCTTTCTCTACGAGCCCTCGCGGCCCTACGCGCTCGACGCGCGGATCGCCATCGACGCGCCGGAGCTCGGCCCGGGGCGCTTCCTACCGATCACCACCACGCCGTCGGGCGAGATCGACTACTTCTTCCCACGCTGGTTCACGCGCGCCGAGCCGGCCGCGGTCGCAGAGTGAGCATGTGGCGCTACCTCGGTAGGACGATCCTCGAGCGGCTGTTGCTGCTGGTGCTGATTTCGATCGTCTCTCACGCAGTCGTGCACCTGGCTCCCGGCTCGCCCTCCGAGGTCGACGCGCTGAACCCGATGATGAAAGCGGAGGACGTGCTCAAGATCCGCAAGTCCTTCCACCTCGACGAGCCGCTGCACGTCCAGTACTGGTACTGGCTCTCCGATCTGTTCAGCGGTGAGCTCCGCTCCTTCCGCGACAATCAGCCGGTTTTGCCGCGGATCTGGGACAGGTTCCAAAACTCGCTGCCGCTGTTCGCGGCCACGACGCTGATCGTCTGGGGGCTGTCTTTTCCGCTCGGGATCGCCGCCGCGATCCGGCGCGGCTCGAGGTTCGATCGCGCCACCACCTTTCTGGCGTACACGCTGATCTCGGTCCCCGGGTTCTTTCTGTCGTACGTGGTGATCCTCGGCATGTCGCGCACCTTCGATCTGCCCATCCTCGGCAACCGCACGATCGGGGTCGAGGGGGCCGGCGCTTTCGTCCAGGTCATGGATCGGCTCTGGCATCTGGTCACGCCGGCGTTGATGTCCGCGATGACCGGCATCGCGATCCTGTCGCGCTACGTGCGGACGCAGATGCTGGAGGTGATCGGCGAGGACTACGTGCGCACGGCGCGCGCCAAGGGCCTGCCGGAGGACGAGGTCGTCTACGGCCACGCGCTCCGGAACGCGCTGCTCCCGTTCGTGACGATGTTCGGCTTCCTGCTCCCCGGCATGATCGGAGGCTCGGTGATCTTCGAGCAGATTTTCGCCTGGCCAGGGCTCGGCCGGCTCGGCTACGAGGCGGTTTTAGGGCGGGATTTCCCGACGATTCTGACGCTGAACTTCTTCGCGGCCGTGCTGACGCTGGTCGGCGTGCTCATCTCCGACCTGCTCTACGCGCTGGTCGATCCCCGGATCCGCTTGTCATGAGCGACGTGAGCCCCGATCCGGAGCAGCTCGGCGAGCGGCGGACCCCGTTCGGCGAGGTCTGGCAGGTCTTTCGTCGGGACCGGCTGGCGATGGCGGGCCTCGTGGCGCTCGCGGTGCTCGTGATCTGTGCGGTGCTCGGCAAGCTGCTCACCGAATGGTGGGTGGTGATCGATCCGGCCACGGTGCGCTTGCCCGACAAATTGCGGCCGCCGCTGAGCGGTCCGTCCGAGGGCATCGGAGCGGAGCGGCTGCCCGAGCTCGGGCTCTACCTGTTCGGCACCGACGACCTCGGGCGCAGCGTGTTCGCGCGCATGCTGCAGGGCTCGTTCGTGTCACTGACGATCGGCCTGGTCTCGGTGGGGATCTCGGTCGGCATCGGCGTGCTCCTCGGCGGCATCGCCGGCTACTACGGTGAGCGCAAGCTCCTGTTCGTGCGCATCGACGCCTGGATCATGCGCTTCACGGACGTGGCGCTGTGTTTCCCCACGTTTTTCTTGATCTTGACGGTGGTCGCGCTGCTGCCGCCCAGCATCTTCAACATCATGATCGTGATCGGCGTGACGAGCTGGATGGGAACGGCGCGCTTCATCCGCGCCGAGTTCCTGTCGCTTCGGGAGCGCGACTTCGTGCTCGCGGCGCGCGCCCTGGGCCTGCCGTCGTGGCGCTTGATCTTCCGGCACATGGTGCCGAACGCGCTCTCGCC
>JALYWZ010000992.1 GCA_030852505.1 Myxococcota bacterium
GTCGGCTACTACCTGTTGGACGAGGGGCGCCGCGAGCTCGAGCGTCGCATCGCCTACCGGCCCCGGCTCGGGGAGCGCTTGCGTCGAGCCGTCACCGGGCATCCGAGCGCGTTTTATTTCGGAGCGTTGTGGCTCTGCTTCGCCGCGGTGTGGGGCCTCGGCGTGAGCCTGTTCGGCGGGTTCAGCGGCGGGCTCTGGGGCGCGCTATTCCTCGGGCTCCTCGCGCTGCCAGCGAGTGAAGTGGCGCTCGAGCTCGTGCACGGTCTGGTGATTTCAGGGCTGAGCCCGCGGCTCTTGCCGCGCTTCGCCTTCAAGGAAGGCGTCCCGGAGGCCGCACGCACGCTGGTCGCAGTCCCGGCGCTGCTCGAGAACGAGCTGGTCATCGACCGGCTGCTCGAAGACCTCGAGGTGCGCGCGCTCGCCAACAACGACGAGCACCTGCACTTCGCGCTGCTCACCGATTTCGTCGACGCCGAAAGCGCAGAAACGGCGGCCGACGGCCCGCTGCTCGAGCGCGCCGAGCGCGGCATCGCGGAGCTGAACCGTCGCCACGGCGTTGCCAATCGCTTCTTGTTGTTCCACCGGCGCCGGGTCGAGGCCCCGAGCGAGGGCCGCTTCATGGGCTGGGACCGCAAACGCGGCAAGCTCGAGGAGCTGAACCGGCTTCTGCGCGGCGCAGACGACACCACGTTCGTCCGGCCTGTCGCCGTGCCGGAATTTTTGCGCTCCCTCCGCTACGTGATCACGCTCGACGCGGACACCGACCTGCCGCGCGACAGCGCCCGGAAGCTCGTGGCTACGCTGTCGCACCCGTTGAATCGCGCACAGCTCGATCCGAGCCGAAAGCGCGTGCGCCGGGGCTACGGCATCATCCAGCCGCGGATCGGCACCCTGCCCCGGAGCTCGAGGCAGTCGCGGTTCGCTGCGATCGCGGCCGGCCCGCCCGGGATCGATCCCTACACCACGGCCGTATCGGACGTGTATCAGGACCTGTTCGGGGAGGGCTCGTTCGTCGGCAAGGGGATTTACGACGTCGACGCGTTCGGCGGGGCGCTCGCCGGACGCGTCCCCGAAAATCGCCTGCTCAGCCACGACCTGTTCGAAGGCCTGTTCGCGCGCTCGGCCCTCGCCACGGACATCGAGTTGCTCGACGAGCAGCCCGCTGCCTACGAGGTTCAATCCGGCCGGCAGCATCGCTGGATCCGCGGCGACTGGCAGCTCTTGCCGTGGCTCTTTCCGCGGGTGCCCGCGCGAGGCGGCGGCTCGCGCGCCAACGATCTGCGGCTTCTCGACTGGTGGAAGCTGTTCGACAACCTGCGCCGCAGCTTGCTGGCTCCGGCGCTGGTGCTGCTGTGTGTGCTGGGCTGGGCAGGCGGTCACGAGCGCGCGCTGCTCGCGACGCTCTCCCTCGGGCTCGTGCTCGTGGCGCCGATCGCGCTCCGGTTGTTGTTCCAGCTCGCGCGCGATACGCGGCAGCTCTCGCCGGCGCGCTTCGGAGCGCTGGGGGGCGACATCCGATCCAACGCGATTCAGGCGTTTCTGGCGCTCACGGTGTTGCTCGATCAAGCGCTGGTCGCGTTGGACGCGATCGCCCGCACCCTGTATCGGGTCTACTGGTCGAAGCAGAGATTGATGCAATGGCGGACGATGCGGCAGTCGGCGCATCTGTTCGCTCAAGGGGAGGCGCCGGTAGCGCTCCGCACCTACGTCGGGGCCGCTCTGGCGGTAGCAGCGCTCGCGTTGCTCGGCTGGTTTCAGCCGGAGTCGCTCTGGCTCGCCGCACCGGTGCTGTTCTGCTGGATGTCAGCCCCGTTGGTGGTCGGCTACCTGAGCCGCGAGGCCGTACCTCCGAAGCCGATCGATCGCCTTTCGGAGAGTGACCGGCTGCTCTTGCGCGGGCTCGGCGCCAAGACCTGGCGCTTCTTCGAGACCTTCGTCACGGAACGGGACAATTTCCTGCCGCCCGACAACTACCAGGAGGATCCGCGCGGCGTGGTGGCGCACCGCACCTCGCCGACCAACATCGGGCTTTACCTGCTGAGCTCGCTCGCGGCGCGCGATCTCGGGATCATCACGCTCCGCGAATGGCTCACGCGCGGCGAGCAGACGCTGTCCACGCTCGAGCGGATGGAGCGGCGATCCGGTCACATCCTGAACTGGTACGACACCGAGACGCTGCGCCCGCTCGACCCGCAATACGTGTCGACCGTGGATAGCGGGAACCTGGTGGCCGCCTTGTGGATCCTCCGCCAGGCCTGCGAGGAGTCTTGCGAGAGCCCGGTGTTCGGGCCGGAAACGCTCGAAGGTGTCGCGGATCTGCTGCGCTTTGCCGAGCAAGGGCTGGAGGCGGGGCGCGGCAGCGGCCGTTTCGCGCGGGAGCTCGCCAAGCT
>JALYWZ010000278.1 GCA_030852505.1 Myxococcota bacterium
GGCCGATGTTGGACGCCATCGCTCTCGCGAGCGGACAGCTGCCCCTGGACGGGGCCATCGCCCGCTGGTGGATCTTGCCGGAGCCCGACGCGCAGTTTGAATCTCCGGTCCTACTGCCCGGCGCGGCGAAGCCGACAAACAGCATGCAGACGTTCAACCCGGGCTATCAGAACCGCGGGCACGTCGCCTACCTGTTCAACAACGAGCTGTACGACATGACGGCTGGCAACGCTGGCTACGCCCGCCTTCAGCAGTGCGGCATCATCTTCGGGACCGACCGCATCGTCGTCTACATGGAGCCGACTAGCGGCGACATCACCACGAACACCGCGCGCACCCAGCTTATCGTCGATAACGGGCCCCCGCCGTGGACCGACTGGGCCCATCAGTTCCGGGAGGCCATGCCCGACGAGCTCAAGGAGTTCGTCGAGAGCTTCGAGGCGAAGCGGAGCCCTCTGG
Organism: Myxococcota bacterium; assembly: GCA_030852505.1. Taxonomy (GTDB): domain Bacteria; phylum Myxococcota_A; class Polyangia; order Polyangiales; family Polyangiaceae; genus PMG-095. Next base: position 460 of record JALYWZ010000278.1, read on the forward strand.
ACGAAACGGGCATCAAGGAGCGCATCAAGGAGGTTCTGCGCCTGTTCTCCGTGCCAAAGTACGTGCAGAGCCCCCGCGGCGCGCAGGAAATGGACGATGACGGCGATCCGGCGAGCCCTCCGAGCGGAGGCAACGGGCGCGGGCCCCGTCGTGAGCGGGATGAACCGACGCGACCGCGGCTGCCGCAAGCCGCCCGCGGTCTGAAGCCTAAGGGGGCCAAGGGAGACCCTGTGAGCCGCGACGACCTGCCGCGGCGCGTTTGGAAGTTCGCGGCAGACAGCACGAGGGCTCGCGGCGAGATGGAGGACAAGGCAGCGCACTACGACTCGGAGTCGAACGTCCTTTCAATCAATGGCGACTTCCGAACCTTCGTCGCGTGGATCGATTACTTCGCGAAGCAGTACCCCTCGATCGCCGGCGTCCGCGAGACGATCAAGCAGCAGGTAATGATCTGGTGGGAGCAAATGCTGTTGGAGGCCGTGCTCGCGTTTCAGGACTTCAAGCGGTCACCGCATTGGACGGACATGCACACTCTGACCGACGAGGCGCTCACAATGGCTGTGCTGCCGCGGTACCACTTCTTCAACGCGTTCAAGCGAGCGATCCGCACGCAGCTCGGGAAGCCGGAGGTGGAGTCGTCCGATCCGCTTGCCGTCCCGTCGATGTCAGCGCCGCCCGATGCTGCTGCTGAAGCCTGAGCCGCAGCCCAAGCTGCCTTGCATCGGTCGGTCCAGGGTTTAGCCGGGAGAGCCTCTCGACGATGCGGGCCGCAGAAGACCGCGGGCCGCATCGTCGGCTTTTCGCGCGCGATTCGCGGACGGCTGAACTTGGATGTGAAGGCGGCGTCGGGACGCCCCTGCTACCCGCCGAAGGCGGCTTTCACCGCTGAGAGCAGCGCGCCCGGCACCACCCGCACAACGGGGTCGGCTAGGTCGGCAAGGAGGTCGAACACGGCGCTCTCGGGCTTGCCCTTGTCTGTCGTTCTCCGCCCGAAGCTGCCTCCCCGTCACGGCGATGGAAGCCGCCTGTGACCACACCACGTGCTTGTGTCGGTGGCTCTCCCGATCCGCGTCAGGCCGGCGCGAAGCGCGGCTCAAAGCCGGAAGACCGCGCCGGATCTGGGCCAGGCGAGCTGAGCTCGGTTACAACGTCCACCCCGCCAAATAAGCGAAAGCCCGGACTGATCCTCCGGGCTTTCATGCGCCGCGTGGTCGCGCGGTCAGCTCCGGCTGTATCGCTCGTTCGCGGCCGTTGTCCAGGAATTGGCGGGCGTTGCGCCCGTGGTCCAGGAGTCGTTTCGGATGTTCAACTGCGCGCGGCCGGCATGCCACCGCCAGGTTCTGGTGTGTCGGCACTGCGATCGTGGCCAGCGCTACTGCGGGCGCGAGTGCGCTGATCTTCAGCGGCGGGAGCAGGTTCGCCTCGCGGGGTGGGCGTTCCAGTTCACGCGGCGTGGCGCCCGGCTCCATGCCGCGCGATCTCAACGCCTTCGCGATCGGCGCAACTTTTCGGCGCAGAAAGTGACGCAACACGCATCGACTCTGGAGCCCGCCGGCGTGACCAATGGCGCTCAGGAGGCCGTCGATGATGCGCGATTGGAAACCGGTCCTGCGGGTGAGCCGCGGTCACGTACTGCTCCTGGTGACGAGCGAGATGGGCGACATCCTCAAGGCTCGGTTGCCGCTGTCGCCCCGACACCCCCGGGCGCTGCTGATGCTGCTCGAGGGCCTGTCGCTGTGGAGCGGCGAGCCCCTGCAGGTTGCCGTTTCTGCGGCAGAGAGCTCGGGCTGGGTCGGGTCAGGCTTGTTCGGGGACGACTTCATTCCGGCGGAAAGCCAGCTCGTTCAGTTTCACACAGGTCGCCTCGGCTGCCGCGTGCGGCGCCTGCGCGGCGTCGCTGACTTCCGCGCGCTGCGCCGAGGCGCACCGTGATCGGGCCCGAGCGCGAGGCGGAAATCTTGCGCCTTCATCACGCGGAGAAGTGGCCGATCGGCACCATCGCCGCGCAACTCGGCGTCCACCACAGCACGGTTCGACGCGTGCTCGCACAGGCCGGGTTGCCCGCCGGCAAGGACATGACGCGCCCCTCGATCGTGGATCCGTTCGTGCCGTTCATCGTCGAGACGCTCGGCAAGTACCCGCGGCTGCGCGCCAGCCGGCTCTACGTCATGGCGCGTGAGCGCGGCTACACCGGCGCGCCCGACTACTTTCGTCATGTCGTCGCGCGGTACCGACCGAAGCCCGCCGCCGAGGCCTACCTGCGTCTGCGCACGCTCCCCGGCGAGCAGGGCCAGGTCGACTGGGCTCACTTCGGCAAGCAGAGCGTCGGCAACGCCGTCCGCACTCTCTGGGCGTTCGTGATGGTGCTCTCGTATTCGCGCAAAATCTTCCTACGCTTCTACTTCGGCTCGGCCATGCCGGTGTTCTTGCACGGCCACGTCAGCGCCTTCGCCTTCTTCCGCGGCGCCCCTCGCGACCTGCTCTACGACAACCTCAAAAGCGCCGTTCTCGAGCGCCAAGGCGACGTGATCCGTTTCCACCCGACCCTGCTCGAGCTCGCCGCACACTACCGCTTCCAGCCCAAACCCGTTGCCCCGGCGCGTGGCAACGAAAAGGGGCGTGTCGAGCGCGCCATCCGCTACGTCCGCGACAGCTTCTCCGCAGCCCGCGCCTGGACCGGCCTCGCCGATCTCAATGCCCAGGCGCTCGCTTGGTGCGACGGCCAGGCATCCGACAGGCCGTGTCCCGAGGACCGCACCCGCTCGGTGCGTGACGTGTTCGCCGACGAGCAGCCGCGCTTGCTCCCGCTCTCCGCTGACGAGTTTCCCTGCGACGAGCGCGAAGAAGTCGAGATCGGAAAGACTCCCTACGCACGCTTCGATCTCAACGACTACTCCCTGCCGCACCAGTACACCCGCTGCTCGCTCACCGTGCTCGCCTCCATCGAGACTGTTCGGATCCTCGAGGGTCTCGAGACCGTCGTCGTTCACCCGCGCTGCTGGGACCGCGGAAAGCAGCTCGAAGTCGAAGCTCACGTCCAAGACCTAGTCGCTCTCAAACGTAAGGGCCGTGAGCATCGCACTCTCGACCGGCTCCGCCAACTGGCACCCAGTAGCCAGAAACTGCTCACCCTCGTCGCAGAGCGCGGCGGCAACATCGGCAGTCTCACCCAGCGACTCAACCGGCTCCTCGAGCGCTTCGCCCAAAGAACTCGACGACGCGATCCTGCGCGCGCTCGCTCAAGATACGCCTCACCTCGGCGCTGTCCGTCAGCTGCTCGACAAGGCGCGCGCCGACCGCGGTGCTCCGCCACCCGTGCGCATTCCGCTGCCCGACGACCCGCGTCTCGATCGTCTCGTCGTTCAACCCCACTCCCTCGCCACCTACGACCAGCTCCGAAAGGACTCCTCCGATGACCACTGATCTCGATGCTCTCCGTGACCGCCTTCAACGCCTCGGCTTCTTCGGCCTGATCTCTAGTTGGAACGACATCGCTGGCGAGCAGTGGCTGCCTCGGCTCGTTGAAATTGAAGAAAAGGAGCGGAAAAAGCGCAGCCTCGACCGACGCCTGCGCAACGCCCGCATCGGCGCCTTCAAGTCCATCACCGACTACGACTGGACCTAGCCCAAGCGCGTCGACCGCGACGCCGTCGAAGAGCTGTTCACTCTCAGGTTCGTGGAAGAGGGCATCAACGCCGTCCTGCTCGGGCCCAACGGCGTCGGCAAGACCATGTTCCTCCGTAACCTCGCGCACCAGGCTACGCTCCGCGGTCACACCGTCCGCTTCACCACTGCCAGCGACATGCTGAGCGATCTTGCCGCCCAGGAATCCTCCGTTGCGCTCGCCCGACGCCTCCGGCGCTACGTCCAACCGCGCCTGCTCTGCATCGACGAGGTGGGGTACCTCTCCTACGACAGCCGCTACGCCGACCTGCTCTTCGAGGTCGTCACGCGCCGCTACGACGGCCCGCGCTCGATCGTGCTCAGCACCAACAAGCCGTTCGCCGAGTGGTCCGAGGTCTTCCCGCACGCGGCCTGCACCGTCACCCTCGTCGATCGCCTCCTTCACCGCGCCGAGATCATCGAAATCCAGGGCGAAAGCTACCGCCTCAAAGAGGCCAAGGAACGCGCGGCCACCAAGTCTGCTTCGCGGTCCAAGAAGCGCGACTGACGCCAGCGCCGAAAACCGCGCCTCAGAGCCACTTCTCGGCGCCGGATTCGCGCGGGATCACGAAGCCGTCAACATCACGGCGACGAACGCGCGAGAACCCGCCAAGGTCGGACTCCAGCAGCGTGTGCTCAACGCCTTCCGGCATCACGGCGACGAACGCACGGAGAAAGCGGCCGCGCGTGCGGCGCTCGAGACGTGCTCAACGCCTTCCGGCATCACGGCGACGAACGCATGGTCGAGCGCTCGACCTTGTCTCCCTGCCCGCTGTGCTCAACGCCTTCCGGCATCACGGCGACGAACGCATCTTCAACACGGAGGAGTGGGACGGAGCTCCGCTGTGCTCAACGCCTTCCGGCATCACGGCGACGAACGCTCGATGAACTTCGACGACGAACCGACGCGCCCTGATCAGTGCTCAACGCCTTCCGGCATCACGGCGACGAACGCACCGTAGAGCAGCGCCTGCTGGATATGGACGGGCTTGTCGTGCTCAACGCCTTCCGGCATCACGGCGACGAACGCTCGGTATCGCCGCAGCGGCCTATATACCGACTGCTCGTGTGCTCAACGCCTTCCGGCATCACGGCGACGAACGCTGGCGGCTGGTTTCAGCAGGAGGTCGGTCACGTCAGTGTGCTCAACGCCTTCCGGCATCACGGCGACGAACGCCCGCTCGAAGTCGGCCTCGGTCAGCATGTAGACCTTGTGCTCAACGCCTTCCGGCATCACGGCGACGAACGCTCGACCTCGCGCATGGCCATCGCCTTGAGCGTCGGGTGCTCAACGCCTTCCGGCATCACGGCGACGAACGCACGTCCAGCGCGATGACGAGACCATCCGCAAAATGTGCTCAACGCCTTCCGGCATCACGGCGACGAACGCACCTGTTTCTGGAAGCGGTCGGCCCGCTCTTCCAGGGTGTGCTCAACGCCTTCCGGCATCACGGCGACGAACGCAGCGCAGCGTGCGCAGCATCGGAGCGCTCGCCGTCGCGTGCTCAACGCCTTCCGGCATCACGGCGACGAACGCACCAGATGGCGCGCGGAGACGGCTCGTAATCGGGGTGCTCAACGCCTTCCGGCATCACGGCGACGAACGCGCGTTGACCGCGGTGCACTTGAGCCGGGTGTTCTGGCTGTGCTCAACGCCTTCCGGCATCACGGCGACGAACGCGCGCGAAGCTCGCGCTCGCGGGTTGCGCGGTCAGGGTGCTCAACGCCTTCCGGCATCACGGCGACGAACGCCCGGGCACGCTCGGCGGTACGTGCGCGTGCGCTTCGTGCGTGCTCAACGCCTTCCGGCATCACGGCGACGAACGCGTGCCGCGCGATCCGCGACTTGCCGCCGAGGTATCTGTGCTCAACGCCTTCCGGCATCACGGCGACGAACGCCGCTTCGTGGAAGTGCCCGAACAGATACAGATCTGGTGCTCAACGCCTTCCGGCATCACGGCGACGAACGCCTTTGGCTTTTGCGATGCCCTGGCAGAGCCCCACGAGTGCTCAACGCCTTCCGGCATCACGGCGACGAACGCCCGGGCACGCTCGGCGGTACGTGCGCGTGCGCTTCGTGCGTGCTCAACGCCTTCCGGCATCACGGCGACGAACGCCACCCCCGCCGGCCCCACCAGCTCCGAGGCCTTCGGGTGCTCAACGCCTTCCGGCATCACGGCGACGAACGCGGGGAGCGCGCTCGAGCGCGCGGAGGATCTTGTCACGGTGCTCAACGCCTTCCGGCATCACGGCGACGAACGCATCTCGCCCTCGTAGCGAAGGACGGTCAGCCGCGAGTGCTCAACGCCTTCCGGCATCACGGCGACGAACGCGCTCGCGGCCGAAGGGGTCGAGCGCACGGCGCAAACGTGCTCAACGCCTTCCGGCATCACGGCGACGAACGCTCGGGTGGAGCT
>JALYWZ010000279.1 GCA_030852505.1 Myxococcota bacterium
GCGACGGCGTACAGATCGGCGCGACGCAGATCGACGGCGACCACGAACACCTCGGCCCAGCCGCGGTTGATGTCGGGGTGGAGCAGCGTCTTGTACATGTACGGCTGCTCCGACGGCCGCCGCGGATCGACGATTGGCACCCAGATGCCATCGCCCTTGGCAGACCAGCTCTTCAGCGCGGGCCCCGGATCCTGCGGATGAAACGGCGGAAGCTCGGGCGCTGCCGCGCTCGTCGCAGCTGCGGCGCTGCCGCTCGGGGTTGGCGCGGGCGCCGATGCCGAAGCCGGAACCGACCAATACGCTTTCGGCGCCTGGTCCTTCTTGCTCACGCGGTTGGCCGCGTCCTCCACCGAGTACACGAAGTCCTCGAGCCGAGCCACGTTGTCGGCGCCGATGATGCTGCGCAGGGTGTTGGCCACGAGGGGCCCCATCCACTCGAAGCGGTGGATGGCGACCCAGAGGCCGAGCACGGCGCCGCACACCGCCCCCAAGGCGATCAACAGCCAGCGCAGGCGCCGCTTCCGGCGAGGCGCCTTCTGCGCCGGGCGCCGGGATGCGGAAACGGTCGCGCTGTCGCTCATGGTCTTTCGCGAACCTTCGATGGTTCTCGGGACTTTTCGCATTGTGCGACGGGTCGCGCAAGTTCCCGAACCGGATGGATCCGGGTTATGACGAGGCATGGGCTCGGGCCCGGTTCGGCTGCTCCTCGTGCTGTGGGCCCTTTTGCTGGCGGTGTGCCCGACCGCTGCGCGCGCCCAGGCCTTGCCCGAAGTCCCCGGACTGATGGACGCGCCGTCGGTGGAGGCGCTCTACGGTAAGAATATCGAGCGCATCGAGGTCGTCTTCGATCCCCCGCGCTGGAAAACCCGCGTCGTGATCGCGCGGGTTCGCGCGGGGCAGAGCTTCACACCCGAAGCCGCCCGCCTGGCCCTCGACGAGCTCGCCGAGACCGGCCGCTATGCCGAGCTCGCCGCTGAAGCCGAGCCCCTGCGCGAGGGCGTCCTGCTCCGGCTCAAGGTCAGCGCGCGCCGCGTGATCTCGGCCGTGCGCGTGACGGGGCTGCCCGCCGACACCGAAGATTTACTGCGAGCCACGGGCGTCCGTGTCGGCACCGAGATCGGCGCTCGCGACGTGCCGCGGATCGCGACTCGCCTCGAAGAGGAGCTCGGGCGCCGCGGCTACCCGAACGCCAACGTGCTGGTGCGCACCTTCGACGCGGACGACCCTTTGGCAATCGTGGTCTCGCTCGAGGTCGTGCCCGGCGTGCCCGCGCTGCTCTCCGAGATCCGCTTCAAGGTCTGGCCCGATCCGAGCCAGCCGTCGCTTCCCCCGCTGCTCGCGGGCTACGACGTGGGCCTCGGGCAGCGCGCCGACTCCGAGGCAATCGACGCCGCGAACCAGGAGCTCGAGGCCGCGCTGCGCGTGGCCGGTTTTCACGACGCTCACGTCGAGCACGCGAGCACGCGCGTGCCGAGCGGAGTGCGGCTCGAGGTCAAGATCTACGCGGGCTCGCGCTACGACCTCCAGTTCGAAGGAAACAGGAGCTTCGACGCCTACGATCTGCGCGCCCAGCTCGAGCTCGACAAGGAGGGCGATCGCGCTCCCCAGGCGCTCGCCGATCGGATCCAGAAGTTCTACGAAGATCGCGGCTTCCTCGACGCGCACGTGCAGCCGATCCTGCGCGGAGAAGAGAACGCCCCCGTGCGTGCGCTGGTGCTCCGCATCTACGAGGGAACGCAGGTCCGCGTCGTGGCCCGCGAGTACCCGTGCCTCGGAGACCAGCGGGACCCCCGCGAGATCGGCAGCGAGATCGACAGCTTTCTCTCCGAGCTCCCGGGCGGCACGCTGATCGACGCGCCCGATCCCGAGCTGGTGGATGCGCTGCACGGCCCGCATCAAGTCACGGGTCACCGGCCCCGGCCGCTGTCGTTGAATCCGTGGTCCGTGTACACCGACGAGGCCTACGAACGCGCGGTCGAGCACCTGCACGACTTGTTTCGCGCGGAAGGCTACCTCTCGGCAGAGGTCGGGCCCGCCGTGACCGTGCGGCGCGCCTGTGATCCCCGCTCTGGGCCGGATCGGTGCATCCCGCGCGGGGAGCGCAAGAGCCCGCCATTTCAGTGTCGCTTCGACTCCGTGGGCGTGCCGGCAGAGGAACCGGAGCTACCGCCAGGGCCGAACTGCCGCGCGGATCCGAGCCGCGGTCTGCGCTGCGAGCCCGAGCTGCTCGTCAGTTTGCCGATCAAGCTCGGGCCGCGCGCGTTCATCCAGCACGTCGCGATCGACGGCGCGCGGGCGCTCGACTCGCAGGAGCTGTTCGAGGCGGCCGAGCTCGAGATCGGCGCGCCGGTTTCGCAGGTCGAAATCGATCGCGCACGCCGGCGCCTGCTCGACGCTTACGCCGAAGAGGGCTTCGTGTTCGCCGAGGTCGACAGCGAGCTCGAGCTCTCGCCCGATCACCGGCAAGCGACGGTGCGCTTCAGGATCAGCGAACGGCGCCAAGTGCGCGTGTCGCGGATCGTGGTGCGCGGGGCGCGCATGACCAGCGAGAGCCTGATCCGCAGCCGCATCACCTTCGGTCCGGGCAGCGTCTATCGTCGGAGCCAGGTGCGGCGTACGGAAGAGCACCTCGCGACGCTCGGCGTGTTTGCGAGCGTCAGCGTGAACCTGGAGGACCCGTACGTCCCCGCCAGCGAGAAGGTAGTGGTGGTCGCGGTTCACGAGCTCGCTCCGCAGCACCTCGATATTCAGCCCGGCTTCAGCACCGGCGAAGGCTTTCGCATCACCTTCGAGTACGGTCACCGAAACCTGGGCGGCCAGGCGATCCGGCTCACCCTGCGGAGCCAGCTCGGCCTGTTGCCCCTGGCGCTGATCCTCGAGGACGACGTGCGCAAAAAGTACGGGGATCTGGGGATCGGCGAGCGGCTCGAGCGCCGCAACACCGCCACCGTCGAGCTGCCCGACATCGGCCTCGGTCCCGAGTTCCGGTTCAGCCTCGAGGGGGTCGACGTCCGGGACAACGCGCGCGATTTCGGCCTGACGAAAGACGCGGGCATCGCCACCTTTTCCTTCTTGCCCGAGCGGCGGATCTCGCTGCAGCTCGCCGGCTCGCTCGAACGCAACAACGCGCTGATTTTCGGCGACGAGCAGAAGGGCGCGCTCGACGCCTACCTCGCGATGAACCCGGAACAGCGCAACGCGTTTCGCGTCCCCGAGGGAACGACGTTCGTGATCGCCGAGCGGATCGGCGCCACCTGGGATCGGCGAGACAACCCGCTCGGCGCGACCAGCGGCACCGTGGTCTCGGCGAGCGTCGAGCACGTGAGCGCGCGTCCCATCGAAGACGAGCCCACCGAGTCCGCCGGCGAGAGCGTGTTCGACGCCACCAACAGCCGCTTCTTGCGCGTGCAAAATCGCCTCGCCGGCTACGTGCGCCTCTCGCAGAAGGGCCTGTCGCTCGCGATGAGCTTCCGCTGGGGGCTAAACCAGCAGCTCGCATCCGGTTCTCGGACCTATCCAGACCGGCTGTTCTTCCTCGGAGGGGTGGATAGCCTGCGCGGCTTCCTCCAGGACTCGCTGGTGCCCGAAGATCTCGCAGAGAAGCTGCTGGATCCCGAGTCGGGCCTCGGCATCGACCAGGTCGTGATTCGCGGCGGGGACGTGTTCGTCAACCCCAGGGTTGAGCTGCGCATCCCGCTCACCGAGAGCGTCCAGACCGCGCTTTTCCTCGACTCGGGCAACCTGTGGGCGGATCCCGACTCGATCGACGTCTCGAAGCTCCGCTACGCGATCGGCAGCGGTGTCCGCATCGGGACGCCAATCGGGCCGCTCGTGTTCGATTACGGATTCAACGTCCAGCGCGTGCTCGACAAGTTCGACTCGTCGCGGCAAAGGCAGCGCTACTGGGAGTCGATCGGCGCCTTCCACTTCAGCATTGGCCTATTCTGAGACACGTCGAAGTGGAGATCGCGCGCTGCGTTGCGCTTCCGGCCGGCCCCCGTGCACGATCGTACAAGACCACCCAGAGCCGCCGCGGTTACACCGAGAGCTTCTGATCGAAGCCTCGTGCGTGCGGCCTTCGTATCGGGCAAACACCGACACCGTGCGCTTCCGAACCAGGCGGCCCTGGAGCGCCTGTAAGTGCCCTTTCCCACCGTGCCTGCAGCTCAGCGTCGCCTCCAGTTTTGGCCAATTGGCCGGTCCCCGTTGCTGCGGCTGCCGCACCCGGTGTGGGCGTGACCCGCTCGACGACAGCGGCAAACGCTCTAGATTCACGCCCGGTCATGCAGTCCCCCTCGTCGCATGTCCCGGCGAGCGTACCGACCGGACTGTGGAGCCAGTTTCTTCGCAACGGTCCGCGCTACGGAGCCGGGCTCGTACTGCTCGCCGCCTATCAGTTTGCTCAGTACCTGTTCGACACGCGCCTGCGCGAGGCGATCAACGCCGCGCTCGCGCACGAGCACGAGCGGGCAACCTGGCTCGGGCTCGGTCTGGTCGGGCTCGCGTGCGGCGGGCTCTTGGTACGCGTGCTGTCGCGGATTTCGATCTTCAACGCCGGTCGCGCCGCCGAGTACGAGCTCCGCCGCGCGCTCCACGATCGCCTGCTCTTGCTCGGTCCCTCGTTCTACCGGCGCATGCGCACCGGCGAGATCATGAGCCGCGTCACCAACGATCTCACCCAGGTGCGGCTCTTGCTGGGCTTCGGCGTGCTGAACGTGATCAACACCGTGTTCGCGCTGGTGAGCGCGCTGGCGGTCGCGGTGCCGATCTCGCACAAGCTGACGCTCGCCGCGCTCGCGCCGCTACCGCTCTTGTTGCTGGTTACGCGCAGCTTCTCCCACCAGTTCTACATACGCACTCGAGAGAACCAGGACGCGCTCGGGCGCATGAGCTCGCGCGTGCAGTCGAGCGTCGCCGGCGTGCGCGTGGTGCGAAGCTTCGGTCTGGAAGAGAGCGAGCTTGCCGCGTTCGACGCCGAGAACCAGGGCTACTTGGACAAGAGCTTGCGGCTCGCCTACATCCGCGGCGCGTTCGGCCTGGTCTTGCAGGCCACGATCGCGATCGGGGTGCTGGTGGTGTTCTGGTACGGCGGCACGCTGGTGCTCTCGAAGGAGCTCGACGCGGGCGGCTTTTTGGCGTTTTACCGCGCGCTCGGCCGGCTCACCTGGCCGCTGATCTCGCTCGGCTTCGTGGTGAGCCTGGTTCAGCGCGGCCGCGCCTCGCATGCGCGCCTGCAGGAGGTCTTCGAAGCGGAGCCCGACGTGGTGGACGGCGAGCTCGAGATCGCCCGAACCGAGGGGCGCTTGTCGGTGCGCTCGCTGTCGTTCCGGTACGGTGAGCACCCGGTGCTCGACGGGGTCAGCTTCGAGCTCGACCCCGGTGAGTCGTTGGCGATCGTGGGGCGGACGGGCAGCGGCAAGTCGACGCTCGCGCTGCTGCTCGCGCGGCTCCAGCCGACGCCGCACGGCAGCGTGTTCCTCGACGGCAACGACGTCTGCGATCTGCCGGTCGGGCTCGTGCGCCAGACCATCGGCTACGCGCAGCAGAGCGCATTCTTGTTCTCGACCACGGCGGGCCGCAACATCGGCTTCCCGCTCGACGATCCGGATGGCAACCTGGAAAACGAGCGGATCCAGAAGGCCGCCGAGGACGCCCAGGTGCGGGACGAGATTCTGGCGCTGCCCGACGGCTTCGACACCGTGGTCGGCGAGCGCGGCGTGCAGCTCTCGGGCGGTCAAAAGCAGCGTATCGCGCTGGCCGCCGCGTTCGTGTCGCAGCCCAGGATCCTGGTGCTCGACGACCCGCTGAGCGCGGTCGATGCCCGGACCGAGCGCGGCATCTTGCAGGCGATCGAGCGGCAGAGCGCTCAGCGCTCGGTGGTGCTGATCACGCACCGCGTCCAGGCGGCTGCGCTCTGCGACAAAATCCTGGTGCTCGATCATGGCCGCGTCGTGGAGCAGGGCACGCACGAGGCGCTCGTCGCAAAGGGCGGCTTGTACGCGACCTTCGTCGAAGAGCAGCGGATCGAGCGCGAGCTCGAGCAGCTCGGCGGCGCCGACGCAGCGGACGCACCGGAGGCGGCCGCGCCATGAGCCAAGCAGCGGCGCCCGCGACGTCCGTCCGCGAGAGCGACAGCGCCCGCCGGCGCACCGAGAAGATCCTCGAGGCGTTTCACGAGGAGGAACGCTTCGGTCGCTCCTACGATCTGTCGCTGCTCAAGCGGCTGTGGCCGTTCTTTCGCCCCTACCGGCTGCTGATCCTCGGTTCGACCGGCGTGATCATGCTGACCGCGACCGGCGCGCTCGTGCGACCGCTGGTGATGCGCCACGTGATCGACGACGGCGTGATGACCGGCAATCTCGAGACCTTGATGCGGGGCGGCTTCGTGCTCGCGGGCATCATCCTGGTCGAGCAGATCCTCGGCTTCATCCAGCTGTACTCGACGCAGGTCGTCGGCGCGCGCGCGATGGCCGACGTGCGCCGCCACACCTTCCGCTTCTTGCACGGCCTCCGGCTCGGCTTCTTCGATC
>JALYWZ010000993.1 GCA_030852505.1 Myxococcota bacterium
CGAGACGGTGTCGGAGGTGTACGTGTTGCCAATCCGAGTCAGCGGGCGGCCGGTCTTGATGCTGCTCGTCGCGCGCTATGGCGCCTCGCTCGAGGCCACGCGCCGCTCCGATCGCCTGGCCGAAGCGGCGGAGCAAGCGCTGGAGCGAGTGGTTCGTGTCAGGCGCCAGCGGAGCGAGCGCGCATGACGCATTCGGACGATGCGGAGGCGCGCTGGCGGGCGCTGGCTCAGTCGGAGACGCGCGGCCGCTTCGTGGACAAGGCGCGCACCCCCGCGGGGCTCGAGGTCAAGGCGCTGTACACGGCGGGCGACCTCGAGGGCGTCGCGCATCTCGACAGCATTCCGGGTGAGGCACCGTTCGTGCGCGGAGTGCGCGCGACCATGTATGCGAGCCGGCCCTGGACGCTGCGGCAATACGCTGGTTTTTCCACGCCGGAAGAGACGAACGCGTTCTTCCGGCGCGCGCTCCAGGCGGGCCAGCGCGGGCTCAGCGTCGCCTTCGATCTGCCGACGCACCGCGGCTACGACAGCGACGACCCGCGCGTGAAAGGCGACGTGGGCAAGGCAGGTGTCGCGGTCTCGAGCGTCGAGGACATGAAGCTGGTCTTCGACGGCATTCCGCTGGCAGAGGTCAGCGTGTCGATGACCATGAACGGCGCCGTGTTGCCGGTGCTGGCAGCGTTCATCGTCACGGCGGAGGAGCAGGGCGTCGGTCTCGAGCAGCTCTCCGGCACGATCCAGAACGACATCCTGAAAGAGTTCATGGTGCGCAACACCTTCATCTATCCCCCCGAGCCCTCGATGCGGATCGTGGCGGACGTGATGGAGTTCGTGAGCCGAAAGCTTCCTCGCTACAACTCGATTTCGATCTCCGGCTACCACATGCAAGAGGCGGGAGCTTCGGCGGAGCTCGAGCTCGGCTACACGCTCGCGGACGGGCTCGCCTACGCGAGCGCGGGTGTGGCGCGCGGGCTCGACGCCGACGCCGTGCTCGGCACGCTCTCGTTCTTCTTCGGGGTCGGGCTCGATTTCTTCGGAGAAATTGCCAAGTTGCGGGCTGCACGCCTGCTCTGGGCGGAGCTCGTGAAAGAGCGCTTTGCGCCCAAGAATCCACGCTCGCTTTCGCTCCGGACGCACTGTCAGACGTCGGGCGTCAGCCTGACCGCCCAAGATCCGCTGAACAACGTGGTGCGCACCACGCTGGAGGCGCTGTCGGCGGTGCTGGGCGGCACGCAGAGCCTGCACACCAACGCCTACGACGAGGCGCTGGCACTACCCGGCGAGCGCTCGGCGCGCGTCGCGCGCAACACGCAGCTGATCCTGCAGCACGAAACGGGGATCCCCAAGGTCGTCGATCCCCTCGCCGGCTCGTACTACGTCGAACGGCTGACGCACGATCTCGCCGCTTCGGCGCGGCAGCTCGTGCTGGAGGTGGAAGCGCACGGCGGCATGACCCGCGCTATCGAGCAGCGCATCCCGCAGCGGCGGATCGCACAAGCCGCCGCCGAGCGCCAGGCACGCATCGATCGCAGCGAGGAGCTGGTGATCGGCGTCAATGCTTTCCGCGTGCCGGACGAACCGGAGCCGGAGCTGCTCGTGGTCGACACCGCGCGCGTGCTCGAAGCGCAGTCCGCCCGCCTGGCTAAAGTCCGGAAAAATCGCGACGAAAGCCGGGTTCAGGCGCTGCTCGCGGCGCTCGAAGCCGGCGCGCGCGGCGGCGAGAACCTGCTCACGCTTTCGATCGAAGCCATGCGCGCGCGGGCGACGGTGGGGGAGGTGAGCCTGGCGCTCGAGCGCGTGTTCGGCCGGCACAACGAGGTATCGATGGCGACGACCGGGGTGTTCTCGAAGGCCTACGCGGGGGACGCCGAGTGGAGCGGTGTGGTCGAGTTGCTGCGGCGCGTGTCGGAGCGCGAGGGGCGGCAACCGCGGATCCTGATCGCCAAGCTCGGACAAGACGGACACGACCGGGGAGCCAAGGTGGTGGCCGCGGGTCTCTCCGATCTCGGCTTCGACGTCGAGCTCGGTCCGCTGTTCCAGTCGCCCGAGCAAGCAGCGCGCCACGCGCTCGAGGGCGACGTGCACTTCGTCGGAGTCTCGACGCAGGCGGGAGCACATCTGGTGCTGGTGCCGGAGCTGCTCGACGAGCTCCGAAAGCTGGGCGCGGGCGGCGTGCGGGTCGTCGTCGGGGGCATCATTTCCGCGCCCGATCGCGCGGCGCTCGAGGCCCGCGGTGTGTCCGCCGTGTTCGGTCCGGGCGCGCCGATCCTGGAGATTGCGCGGAAGCTGCTGGAGCTCCTCGAGGGCGTGTCGCCGACGGGCTCCGCGTGAACGCGAGTCACCCGCTCGCGGCGGGCGTGCGTGCCGGGGATCGCCGGGCTC
>JALYWZ010000994.1 GCA_030852505.1 Myxococcota bacterium
GCGTACATCAGGTCGAACGGGGCCTGCTCGAGGCCAGGAACGAAGCGCAGCGCCGCCGGCTCGCGCTCGGCCGCCGACTGCCCGAAGTCCGCGTCGAGCCGCAGCCGCGCCCGGAAGTCGAAGCGCGCCACCGAACCGCGACCGCGGCTTTCACCGGCGCTGCCGATGTCGAGCACCGACAATCCGAGCGTCGAGGTGTGCCGGCGTCTCAACAGCTCCGGGCTGCCGAACGGGCTGTTGACCGCATAGAACTGCGCGTCGTGCGTGGCGCTGACGGAAGCGTCGTAAGCCCGCGCCTCGGTGCTGAAGACGCCGAGGGCAGCCCCCAAGAAGACCACCCGGCGCATGCCCGCGCTGCTAACGTCCGAGCGCTTCCGCGCGATTCACGATCCGGGGCGTGAGAAAGATCACGAGCTCGCCGCGCGTGTCGCTGGCGCGGCGGCGCTGAAAGAGCAGGCCGATCAGCGGGATGTCGCCGAAGAACGGCACCTGATCGAGGTTCCTGCCGGTGTTGCGGGTGTAGATGCCGCCGATCACGGCCGTGTGGCCGTCCATCACCAGCAGGTCGGTCTCTGCCTCGCGCTTCAAGATCGTGGGATCGCCGTCGGCCGAGGTCTGGTTGAAGTCCGGCTCGTCGCGGTTGATCTTGACGCGCATGCTCACGCTGCCGTCCGCCGTCACGTGCGGCTTCACCAGCAGCTGGAGCTTCGCCTCCTGGAACGTGGTCTGCACGCCCTGGGCGCTGACCTGCGAGTACGGAAGCAACGTGCCCTGCGAGATCCGCGCTTCGCTGTTGTCGAGGGTCAGGATGCGCGGGCTCGACAGGATGCGCAGCATGCCGCTGGCTTCCGCGGCCGAGAGCCGTAACGACAGGTTGAAGTTGTTGTCGATCGAGCCGAAGGTCAGGCCGAGCGCGCCACCCTGTCCGGCGCCGACGGCCGCGGGCAGGTTGACCGCGAAGTTCGGGTTCGCGACCGTGTTGGCGAACGGGCTGAGGCCGGCGGTCGGCGTGTTGTTGTCGCTCGCGCCGCCGACGATGCCGACCGAGTTCGGAAACGCCACGCCGGTGGGGTTGCCGGTGGCGCCGGAGAAGGTGGCGTCGCCGCCCCACTGAATACCGACGTCGCGCAGGTAGCGGCTCGTGGCTTCGACGATCCTCGCTTCGACCAGGACCTGAGGCGTCTGCGTGTCGAGCGAGCGAGCGAGCTCCTCGATCTGGTTCAGATTGCCTGCGATGTCGCGGACGATCAGCACGTTGGTGCGCTCGTCCACCGCCATCGTGCCGCGCTCCGACAGCAGCGGCTGCGCGCGGTCGAGGATGGCGTTGGCCTGCGCGTAGCTGATCGGGATCAGCCGCGTCTCGAGCGGCGCGAGCTGGACCTCTTGCAGCCTGCGCGCGATCTGCAGCTTGCGCTCGTTCTCGAGGGCGTCGAGCGGCGCCACGCGGATCATGTTGGCTTGCCGCACCATGCCCAGGTTTTTCGACTGCAACACCACGTCGAGAGCCTGGTCCCAGGGCACGTTGCGCATGCGGATCGTGACCGTGCCGGAGACGTTGTCCGCGGTCACGATGTTGACCTGACCGACGTCGGCCAACAGCCGGAGCACGTTGTGGATGTCGGCGTCCTTCAGGTCGAGGTCGATGCGCTTGCCGGCGAACGCCTGGCGCTGTTGACCGAGCATGCCCGGGGCAAAGCCGGCGACCGGCTCGGACTCGGTGCTGGCCTCGCGATCGAAGCCGGAGTGAACGACCGGGATGTCCGAGAGCGTGTCCTCGACGTACACGGTGCGCGTCTTGCGCGCGACCTTCCCGTCGCGGCCGATGCCCGTCACGCTGGTGGGAAGCGCGCCCGGCTCGTAGAAGGACCAGACCAGAGACCGGCCCTGGCGCTCGACGCGCGACTCGACGCCGGGGCTCTTGTCGGCCTCGAGCACGACCGTGCCGCCGGAGCGCGCCTGGTAGGCGGCCACGGCGCTGACACGCCCCCGGAACGCGGAGACGTCGAGCAAGCGCTCGAGCTCGGGCGGCAGCTTGGCGCCGGAGATCTCGAGCCGAGCCTTGTCGTTGCCGCGGGAAGATTCGCGGAACTCCGCCCCCTCGGACAGCTCGACCCACAGCTTGTCGACCAGGCTGCCGTGCTCGAAGCGCACGTCCATCACCCGAGGAGCGGCCCCGCTTGCGACCTTCGGCTTCGACTCGAGCCGCTCGGCGGGCATCGGGCCGGAGGGGCCGGGGACGAGCCGCACGACCAGAGTCGTGCCCTCGACCGTGACCGAATAGCTCGCGCTCTCGAGCAGGGTCACGAGCACGCGCGCCGTCTTCGAGGCGCCGCTCTGGAAGCTCTGCGCCATCACGCCGCCAACCACGCCCACCGCATCGG
>JALYWZ010000995.1 GCA_030852505.1 Myxococcota bacterium
GCCGGACGCCTTTGGCCTCAAGGTCTTCGGGACCGGCGCCAACAACATCTGCCGCAATGATTTCGCGATCGTGATCCTCGACCGCAACCTGGATGTGTCGGTCGCGAGCCTGCGCCTGGTGCGCCCGATGGCCAAGGGAGAGCTGATGACGGTCGTCGGTTACGGGCTCACCGAAACCGACGTGAGCAACGGCCGGAGGCGCCGCACGGGTGTCCCGGTGACCGACGTGGGCCCGCTGGTGTTGAGTGGTCCGACGACCGCGGCGCCGCGCACGTTCGTGACCTCTCAGGGTCCGTGCTTCGGGGACAGCGGCGGCCCCGCGTTCTCGGAAGACACCGGCGCGCTGAGCGGCGTCTATTCGCTCGCCGGCGGGCAGGTCTGCACGGCGCGAAACATCCGCAACGTCTACACACGGCTCTCGCCGTTCACGAACCTGATCGAGCAGGCCTTCGCCGAGGCCGGCGCCGAGCCCGTGCTCGAGCCCTACGACGGCCCGCCCGAGCAGATCGACCCGCCCGACGGGGAGCCTGTCGAGGAGCCCGACGATTTGTCCGGCGGCAGCGGGTCGCGCTCTCAGGGTTGCGCGCTCGCGCCCGGTTCCCGGGGCTCAACCAGAGTCGGGCTCGCGTTCGGCTTGTTGGCGGCCGTGCAGCTCCGCCGTCGGCGAAGCCGCTGAGCGCGGCCAGCGGGGCGCCGACTGCGCCCCGCTACGTCCGAACGGATTCAGTACGTCCCGCGCAGGCCGACGAAGTCGGGGCGGAGCACGACGCCCACGGAACCCGCGCTCGCGCTGCGCGCCGCAGCCGGAGGCTTCTCCTCCTTCTTCGGACCCGTCAGCGTGAGGTAGATGGCGGTGCCGCCCGAGATGATCGCGGCGGCGCCCAGCACGTCGGCGGCGATCAACAGCGTCTTGGCGCGGCTCTGCTGGGAGTCGAGCTCGCCACGCGTGGCTGACGGATCGGCCTGCAAATCTTCGAGGTCGTTCGCGGCCTTGATGCCGAGGCCGCCCGTGACGCCCGCGCCGATCGCGAACACGCCGGTCGCCGACCAGGTCGCCCACAGCCAGGTGGAGCGGTTCGACTTCTCGACCGCCGCCTTCTCGACGATGATCTTTTCGCTCTTGGTCTCCGGGATCTTCTCGAGGGGTAGCTCGAGGCTCTCGGTGTCGCGGCCCGCCAGGGTGATCTGCGAGAACCGCTGGGAATAGCCGGGCTTGCGCAGTGTGATGCGGTGCTCGCCCGCGTCGAGCAGCAGCGGCTCCTTGAGCGGGGTGCGGCCGACGATCGAGTCGTTGACCACGACCTCGGCGTCCGGGACGTTGCTCTTGATCTCCAGCGTTGCCGTGCGCGAGGCGAGCATGTCGAGATCGCTCTGGACGGAGGCCTTGCGATCCGCGGCCACCGCATCCCCGCCTTCTGCGAGGTACTGATCGAGCGCCTTCTTCGCGCGCGCGTACTGCGCGAGCTGAATGCGCACCTGACCGATGTTGTAGAGCACGCGGTAGTCCGGGACGAGCGTGTAGGCGCGCTCGAACTCGATCACGGCGAGCGCGAACTCCCCCTCGGCGTACAGGCGAATACCGCGGTCGTAGCGCTGACGCGCCTCGACTTTGGCCGGATCGGACGCGGCCTCAGGGGCCGGAGCGGGACCCGCGGCGTCGGGACCCGGAGCGGGCGGTTCGACGGCGGGCTCTGCGGCAGCAGTCGGCGCCTTGGACGCCGGAGCCTTCGCCGCCTTGTCGGCCGCAAATGCGGGCGTCGACAAGAAGCAAGGCGCGAGCAGCGCCGAACACACGAATAGCTTCGAGCGGGAAACGGATCGCGTTCGGATCATTGGCTACCAAAAGGGTTATCGACGTCGATCTGACGGGGTGGACGTTTGTTGATGGTAGGCAGGTCGCCGGGGCGCTGAGGGTTGGCGGAGGTGGGCTGGCCCGGGTCGGGACCGGGACGAGCCGGACGAACCCCGGTGTTCGCGCGCGGCGGCTTCTTGCCGTTCGCGGCAACGGGCTCTTCCACGGGGGCTTGGGCCTTGGGTAGCGCAACCGATATCTCTTTGCTGCGGTCGTACCAAAGATCCTGCGTCTGTTCGACGTAGCCTTCGGCGACGGCGCGCAAGCGGTGGCGCTGCGAGTCCGGAATGACCTCGAGCTGATACGGATTCGGCAGGGCCGGCCCGTCGTCGAGGAACAACACTGCGTGGCTCGGTTGAGCGCGCAGCGTGAGGATCAGCTTCTGCGACTGAGCCGGAGGCGGCGCGGCCGTGGGAGAAGACACGGCGCTGCGCTCGAGCTCGCGTGTGACCGGTGGCTCTGCCGGCCGGCGCACGACGAACGCCAGGGCCACGCCCAGGAGCGCCGCGGCGGCCGCCCAGGGGATCC
>JALYWZ010000280.1 GCA_030852505.1 Myxococcota bacterium
GACCTTTGGCCATGGGGATCTCCTCCGGAGAGAGTCGCCCAAGCTTACACCCGCGAGGTTTTCGCTCCACAAATTCTAAGGCTGCACCACCCGCAGCCGGCGTGGGTCTTCCGCTTCGGCCGAGTGACGCGCCGGAGCCTCGCTCGGGCCGTCCCCCCGCGACAGCGCCTCGAGCGCGGCCGCCAGCGGATCGAAATCCCGCGCCGACCGAAAGCGCTGCGCCCCGCCCAGGATCTTGTGCTGAACCAGCCGGTTTTGAAGGATGTTGATGGGCAGGTAGCCGAGCGTCTGGATCCAGCTCGACCCCGTCCGCACCGTCCAGCGCTTCCAAATCGAGCGCGGCGCGTAGAACCGCTGCCACGCCCGCTGCCACCCCTCACGCAGCCGCTCCCGCGACATCTGACTCGGCACGAAGTACGGCGAGCCCGCGTCGTGGTCGCCCTTCAGCCACCAGCGCTCGTCCGTCAGCCGCCCCTCCGCCCGCAGCCGCCGGTAAAGCTTCGTCGCCGGGTAAGGCGTCAGAATCGCGTACAGCGCCATCGTCAGCTGCATCTCGATCCCGAACTCCACCGTCCGGTCGAACACCTCCGGATCGTCCGTATCGAACCCGAACACGAAACTCCCCCACGTCGAGATCCCGTGGTCGTGCAGCATATCCAGCACCTCCCGGTACTGCGCCGGCCGGTTCTGCCGCTTCCCCGTATGCGCCAGCGTCTCGTCGTCGATGCTCTCGAACCCGATGAACAGCGCCTTGCAGCCGCTCTCCGCCATCAACTTCACGTTCTCGAGCTTCCGCACCGCCGCCAGCGAACACTGCCCGATCCAGTGCTTGTCGAGCTCCCCCATCCGCGCGAACAACTCCCCGGAGTACTTCCGGTGGATCATCACGTTGTCGTCCGCGAACAAAATCAACTTCCCGAGCTGCCGCAGCTCCGCCAGCACCTCATCCACCGGCCGAAACCGCATCGTCGTCCCATTCGCCGTCGACACACTGCAGAACTCGCACGGGTACGGACACCCCCGCATCGTCTGCACCACCTGAAACGGAATGTACTTCTTCGACCGGAACAAATCCCGCCGCGCCGCCGGCTTCCCTCCCAAGTCCGGCAACGCCCCCGAATACCGCCGCTTCAGCTCCCCGCGCTTGAAGTCCGCCAGCACCGCCGGCCACAAATCCTCCGCCTCACTCAACACCACGCTATCCGCAAACCGCTCCGCCTCCTCCGGCACCGCCGTCGGATGAATGCCCCCCAGCACCACCTTCACCCCCCGCCGCCGATAAGCCTCCGCAATCTGATAACTCCGCCGCGCCGTCTTACTATCGACGCTGATCCCCACCAGATCCACGTCTTTCACATCCCGCTCCAGATCGAACGGCTTCACCAGATCATCCGTATAGATGACCTCGTCTTCCCGCGGAGTGAGCGCCGCCAGGATCCCCAGCCCCAACCGCGGCAAAAACGCAGAGTCCTCACTAGCCGTCGCGATCAGCTCGATCTGCATCCCCCCGGTGATAGCAAAGCCGCCGACCGGGCACTATCTCCGCCGCCCCGACGGCATTTTCGGCTGGGATGGGGGCGCACGGAGAAAAGTGCGCGCAGGGCGGCGCGCGACGACGCTGGGCAACGCGGCGCTCCGTGCCGTCGGAGCAGCCGCGCATCGCCGTCAGTGAAAAGCGGCGCAGGTGACCGGAGGGAGCGGTGCAGCCTTTCGGCAGCGCATCCTATACCGAAGGGAGGCGGGGATCCGCTGAGCCCGACCCCCGCTCGCAGCAATTGCCCTGGGAAACCGCATTACGCCTGGTCCGCATAAAAGCACCGGCGCTTTCCTGCTGAATCCTCAACAACCTCGTGGCTGGTGCTCGCTGCGTGCGCTCGGCAAAGTGCGGCGCCGATACGTCCGACTTCGCAGTCGACACAGACGCAGAAAGGCCGCAAGCTATGCAGCTGAATTTGGAGTTATGCGGACGAGGGATTCTGAAGGGTCGCGCAGCGGGCGCTCGCGCAAACTGAAGAGTCGTCGCCGCTGGCCGATCGGCGGGCGGCTGGAGCGTCGTCGTGGATCCGGTGGTGGCAGCTGATGCGTCGTCGACGAACGGCGTGGCGCGAGCAACGAGGAGGGCAGCTCCGGAGCTGGCTGCTGCGCCGGCGCGCGGTTTTCTCACAGGCTTCGGTCAGCCTGAAGCGCTGGAGCCTCGCGCTGAAGGAAGCGTCTCGATGCTGGGTTGTGTTGGCTGTTGCCTCGTGTCGCCACCGGTCTTGGTGATCGAGAGCTTGGCCGGAGCGCTGCGAGCCGCCGCGTGTCTTGGCTTCTGCGCCGTGTCGGCCTGCGTCAGCGGTGGCGCCTTGATGATCGAGATGGAGGGGCCGCTTGTGCTTGCTGGTCCGCCGCCGCGCTGCGGACGATGGTAGCGCGGCGGCAGCGCTTGAGGTTTGGGTGCCTGAAAGGTTTCGTTCCCGCAGCGGCGGCGGCGGTGCTTCCTGGAAGGTGATGTTGGATCTGCAGCGCCGATCCTGGTGGCTGATGCGTCCGCATGCGGTGGGTCTTGCTGGTCGTGAGCTTGTGCAGTGCCTTGCTGACCCGTCGTGCTGAAGGGAGGCGTTGTCGTGTTGGTGTTCTGATGCCGGGGCGCGCTGGTGGGTGGCTGTCAGGGTGGGGCTGCTCGACGACGGTGTCGAGTGCGACGTCTGGGTGCGTTGGGCCTCGCCGGCTTCGAGCTCGAGTCCGCTGGTCTTGTTGTCGGGACTGTTGGATCCGGATGCGACCGGGAGCCTGAGCGCCTCGCGGTGTTGTGCCTTCCTCGAGGCTGTGGTGGTGGGCAACCACCAGCGTCGCCGGACTGGTGTCGTCCGCGGTCGTGCAAGCTGGAGCGTCGTCTCGCGCCTCATAACTCTGCATTGCAGCTGACGAGTCCCTCGCTTACGCTCGGGTCTCGCAGCTGAATGCCAGTCGTTGGGCGGACCAGGAAGAGGTGTTTGGAGCGTGAAAGTATTCATCGCAAACTTTGGTCGTGAGAACCTGCTCTGGCCGCTGTGTCGAGATCGGAACGCGGTTCTGACGTACGAGGATGCCGATACCTGGCCGATCCGTCAGTCGGGCGATAGGGCCGCCTACATCGCGTACTGCGTGGCGAACAAAACGTCCAGCGGCGTGGCGCCGACGCCGGCACTCGCGTCACGCTGGTTCAACCTGACGGACATCGTGAGCGACACTGCCGGAGACATCTGGATTCACCGCGAGAAGGAGGATCTTTGGTGGACGACCAGTCTTGAGCAGCCACCTGTGATCTCTAAAGAGCCAGCACCTTGGTCGAATCCGAACACGCACGATGTCTTCATCGTCGCCAAGGCCGCCGCGCCATGGAAGATGTTCGACGATGGGGGGGCACGGCTCCGGTGGTCCGGGCTTCACCCGAAGGCACGCTACTTTCTTTTCACAGAGGCCACCCTACAGGAACTAACACCCGACCACGCAGCATATGCACGCGCTTTACTTGCCGGCGGTAATCTCTCTGGGTGGCATGGTCGCGCGGAGTGGACCAAGCGCGCGAACACGGCGGGGCGCGGCGCGGTGGTCACGCTTGATGCGAAGGAGCGCGCGGTGGCGCGCATGGTCGGCACCTCAATGGATACAGTTAGGGCATCTCTCGGTCCGCCTGCGCTGCAGACTCCGAAGCGCAAGGAGATGTTGTTCGAGAACGATCAGAAGTTCAGAGACTACTTGCGCGCACTCCTCCACGAGCAGGAAGGCCTGTGTGCACTGACAGATCTCCCGCTTCAATACGATGGCGAACATGACGATCCCGCGTTCCTCTGCTCGCTCGACCGGAGAGACAGCGATGGCCCATACGCGCCGGGTAACCTGCAGGTCGTCTGCCGGTTTGTGAACGGATGGAAGGGTGATCAGCCCGACGCGGAGTTCCGGCGTCTCATGAACGTCGTTCGTCGCATAGACGGTTGACGCCGTAAGGCTGCCAAACTCTGCATTGAACCTGACGTGGCCCTCGCTTACGCTCGGCCTACGCAGGTTGTAATGCCTTGTCGTTGGGCGGACCGAAGACCAGGCTTAAGTCTCTTTGTGCGGGGCGCGCGTTGCGTATCCCCAGGTAGTCAGTGTAGAGTCTGTGGACTCAAGGGAACACGTCGCATGGCGGGAAGAAAGAAACGCGGATCCAAACGAGCCACTTCATCAGCACAGGGAGGCGGAGAGGGAACCAAGAAGAAGGCAAAGGTCAAGTTCCCGCTCCATTCGCTTGAATCCGCGCTGCGCATCCCGCGAACAATTCTTGAGCAGAATGCCGGAAAGAAGTGCACGGACACGCAGGCCGCAAAGTTTGTCGGTCTGGCTTCGCCACTTGGTGCGTTTGGAGTTGAACTGAGTTCTGCCATTAAGTATCGGCTACTTGAGCGCCCCGAGGCTCAGACCGTTCAACTTACGGACTTGGGAAGAAAGCTTCTCAAACCACAAAAAACTGAGGACGAGCTCGAAGGGCGTCGCGAGGCTGTCATTGACGCACCGGTACTCGGAGATGTGTACAAGCACTACCGCGGCGAAAACGTGCCTGATACGAGATTCTTTCGGAACGCTCTGCTGGACACATTCGGTATTCCAGCGGATCGTCTCGATGACTTTGAGACAATTTTTCTTGAGAACCTGCGCTTCGCGGCCTTGCTCAGCGAGGATGGTGACAAGCGGCGCGTGCTCGACGTATCTGAGTCCATCGGGACCGCCTCTGACGAAGAAGGAGCGTTAAAGACCAAGAGCAAATCGTCGGGCGTGAAGGTTGGGGATACCTGTTTTGTCATGCAACCCTTCAGTCCACCCTTGGGCGACTATTATCAAAAAGTATTCGTTCCAGCCATCGAGAAGGCTGGTCTGAAAGCTGTGAGGGCCGACGACGACATGTTTTCGACGGGAAAGATCGTCGAGCAGATTTGGCGCGGGATCAACGCCGCCAAGGTGTTGGTTGCCGAGCTGTCCACGCGGAACCCGAACGTCTTCTACGAACTGGGCCTCGCGCATGCCCTCGACAAGCCAGTAGTGCTTGTATCATCGAACGAGCAAGATGTGCCCTTTGACTTGAGGCACATTCGGGTGATCTACTACGACACGAGCGACCCGTTCTGGGGAAAGAAGCTGATTGACAAGATGGCGGAGAACATTGTTTCGGCCATCCAGAATCCGCAGGAAGCACTTTTCAAGAAGTTGCTGTCCTAGGCGCGCGGGCCGCCCAACACTGCATTGCAGCTGACGAGTCCCTCGCTTACGCTCGGGTCTCGCAGCTGAATGCCAGTCGTTTGGCAGACGAACAGCCCACGCCCGGCGCGCTTGAGACATCTTGCTGGGCGGGAACCCATCGCTTGTTCGGCTTCGAGCAGACGTTCGACCGTTGCTCCCACAGTGGGAGCGTGCTAGCTTGCTGCGGTTGCGCATCTTCAGCAGGCACACTCTGGTCGAATTCTGGAAGAAGCACCCCGATGCTGAGCAGCCCCTCCGGCTTTGGTTTTCGATGGTCCAGCGTGCAGCTTGGTCGGGTCCCGCAGACGTGCGTGCGGTGTTCGGATCCGCAGACTTTCTCGCGAACAATCGCGTGGTTTTCGACATCAAAGGGAATACCTACCGGCTCATCGCCCAGATCAAGTACGGCCCTCTTTTCCTGGTGTTCATCCGTTTTGTCGGGACCCACGCCGCCTACGATCGCATCGACGCCAACAAGATTTGACACACCATGATCGAGCCAATCGCGGATTCAACGGCACATCAGAAGGCGCTCCGGCGCATCGAGAAGCTCTGGGATGCCAAGCCCGGTTCTCGCGAGGAGCGCGAACTCGACGCGCTCGCCACGCTAGTCGACGCCTACGAGCGCCGCACGTTCGTGATCGAGCCCCTCTCGCCAGTCGAGGCCATCAAAGTCCGGTGCGAGCAACTCGGATGGTCCCGGAAGGAACTCGAACCGCTAATCGGTTCTCGCGCACGAGTTTCTGAGGTCTTGACGGGAAAGAGACCGCTGACTTTGCCGATGATTCGCAGCATCCATCGCGCCATGGCCATTCCCGCCGACATTCTGATCTTGGAGCCTGGGGAAGCCGTTTCCGTTAGGCCGCGAACCGGACGAAGCCGACGCCGGGATTCCGGTCCATCCGTGGCGCGCGC
This sequence comes from Myxococcota bacterium, assembly GCA_030852505.1. Taxonomy (GTDB): domain Bacteria; phylum Myxococcota_A; class Polyangia; order Polyangiales; family Polyangiaceae; genus PMG-095. The sequence continues at coordinate 6,154 of JALYWZ010000280.1, forward strand.
CGCCCAACAAGGCGTTGCACCTGGCGGTCGAGCTCGCGTTCGCTCGCCCTCCCGCAGGTGAGCGCCGACCGTTACGCCCGCGAATGGAAGAGTCCATCGACTTTCGGGCCGACGGGGGTCGAAAGGATCAAGCGTGGCTATCCGTCGGCGCTTGCTCGCGTTCGCCGCCTGCCCTCGACCACGGTGTGTGCGCTGCGGCCGAAGCTCCAGCGGATGTTTGAGGCGGGAGGGGTCGCAGAGATCTGTCCTCGATGAATGCCCTGGAGGTGGCACCAGGTGCAGAGGCTGGTCAGGTTTTCGTCTGAGTCGTCGCCGCCGTGCGAGCGGAAGCGGAGGTGATGCGGCGTCACGTCCCGGCGGCCGCAACA
>JALYWZ010000035.1 GCA_030852505.1 Myxococcota bacterium
GCGCCCGAGCCAGCACCGCCTGCTGCGGTTCCGCCGCCGCCGCCCGCGCCCGAGACAGCGCCGCCTCCCACGCAGCTCAAGCTCGAGATCCCGAACGGGAACAGCATTCGCTTCGGCCTTCTGTGGCAGGCGCAATACGAGGCCCGCGGCAACCCGGCCAACGACGAGTACTCGCAGAACCTGTTTTTGAGGCGGTTTGCGCTGCTGATCGGCGGCACCGTGCTCGAGGACTTCGAGTACTTCTTCGACAGCGACTTCGCCGATCTATTCAGGGCTGGCGGCGATCAGTCGCTGAAGAGCGGCCCCGCCTTTCAGACCAAGGACGCGTTCGCGACCTACCGCGCGATCGACGACCAGCTCAAGATCGACGCCGGTCTGTTGCTGCCTCCCGGGTCGCACAACTCGCTGCAGGGCGGCGGCACGATCAACGGATGGGACTTCTTCTTCAACACGTTCCGGCACAGCGCAGTCTTCGGGAGCACCGCCAACCCGTACGGCCGCGACGTCGGCGTGCAGCTCCGCGGCCTCGTCGCGGACGGTCTGCTCGAGTACCGCGCCGGTATCTTTCAGGGGCGCCGCATCCCACCCGACAACGACACGCCGCCCTCGCCCGGCGCGCGCAACATCTTCCGTGTCGCCGGACGCGTCCAGCTGAACTTCCTCGATCCCGAAACCGGCTTCTTTTACGGGGGAACCTACCTCGGCACGAAGAAGATCTTCTCGGTCGGCGCATCGGGTGATTTTCAGTACGACGAGGACGGTTCGTACCGCACGCTCTCGGGCGACGTGCTCGTCGATCTTCCGCTGGGCGACGACGGCTTCACGGCGCAGGTCGATGTCGTGCACCGCGACGGCGGCAACGTCGTCGATCTCCCGAAACAGACCTTCGTCGGCGCCGAGGCCGGCTACCGCATCGGCGCGGCCAAGCTGAGCCCGATCGTGCGCTTCGAGAAGCGCTGGGGCGATGCTCCCGCCGGGGACGAGACCGACTTCGGCGGCGGGCTCGCGTGGTGGGCATACGGCCACAACTCGAACCTGAAGGCGTTCTACACGCGGCTCGTCCCAGAGGAGCCGGCCGAGGCCTTCAACCAATTCAACCTGCAGTGGCAGGTCCACTTCTACTGAGGAGCAAGCTCGTGATTCACCAACCGATGGGTAAACTGCTCGCGTTCGCGCTCTCTCTCGTCTGGCTGCTAGTGGGCTGCGCTCGCGACCGCGCCGAACAGCAAGCGGCGGCCACGGCCAGCGCTCCCGCCGAACGCCCCAAGTCCGAAGTCAGCGTCGTGCGCTTTGGCTACCAGAAGATCGGCGCGCCGTTCCTGCTCAAATCGCGGAGTGAGAGCCTGGACAAGCGTCTGACGGAGAAGGGCGCCAAGGCAGAGTGGAAGGAGTTCAAGGCCGGGCCCGCGCTGCTCGAGGCCATCAACGCCAAGGAGGTCGACATCGGCTACGTGGGTGAGACGCCCCCGGTGTTTGCGCAATCGGGCGGCGTGCCGTTCGTCTACGTGGCCACCGACCCGCCCGCGCCCAAGGCCGAAGCGATCATCGTACGCAAGGACTCGCCGATCAAAAGCGTCGCGCAGCTCAAGGGCAAGAAGATCGCCTTGAACCGCGGCTCCAACGTGCACTACCTGCTGCTCGAGGCGCTCGAACGCGAGAAGCTCGGCATCCGCGACGTGGAGGTGACCTACCTCTCGCCCGGCGACGCGCGGCCCGCGTTCGAGACGGGCCAGGTCGATGCCTGGGTGATCTGGGATCCGTTCCTGGCTGCCGCCGAGCAAGCGGGGGCACGAGCGCTCGCCAACGGGGAAGGCCTGGTGGATAACCACCTGTTTTACGTGGTGCGGCGTGAGTTCGCGGAGAAGTCTCCGGAGCTCGTGCGGCTCGCGCTCGACGAGTATCAGGCCTTGAGCGAGTGGGAAGCCAAGCATCCCGAGGAGTCCGCGAAGATCCTGGCGCGGTCTTCCGGCGTCTCGTACGAGGCCCTGTTGCTCTCCGAGCAGCGCCACACCTACGGCATCCTGCCGATCACCCCCGAGATCTTGCAGAAGCAGCAGGCGATCGCGGACGCCTTCAAAGAGCTCGAGCTGATCCCGAAGGAAATCCGCACGGCCGAGGCGTTCATCCCCGCTCTCAGCTACGCGAAGGCCCCATGACGGCCGGTGCGGGTCGCGTCCTTCGCGCCGGGGCGCCTTGGGTTGCGCCGGTCTTGCTGCTCTCGGTGTGGCAGCTGCTCTGCACGCTGCAGGTGATCCCCGGGAGGTTGCTGCCGGCGCCGCTCGACGTGGTGTTGGCCGGTATCGACTCCTTGTGCCACGGCGACCTGCTCACCCACCTCGGCGTGAGCACGCTGCGCGCGCTCGTCGGCCTCGCGATCGGCGCGATCCTGGGCCTTTTGCTGGGGATGATGACCGGGCTATCGCGTCCGCTGCAGCTCGTGCTCGACGGGCCGCTGCAGATGTTGCGCGCGGTTCCGGCTCTGGCGGTGGTCCCGCTGGTGATCCTCTGGTTCGGGCTGGGCGAGACCGGGAAGGTATTCATCGTGGTGATCACCGTGGTCTTCCCCGTGTACCTGAACACGTTCCACGGCGTCCGCAGCGTCGATCCGCAGCTCCTCGAGATGGCCCGGATCTACGGCGTGCGCGGCTTCGCCTTCTATCGTGAGGTCGTGCTCCCGGGTGCGTTGCCGTCGATCCTGGTCGGGCTGCGCTTCGCGCTCGGTATGTCCTGGCTCGTGATGATCGTGGCGGAGACCCTGGGGGCGACCAGCGGCCTCGGCTACGTCGCCCAGAACGCTCGCGAGTTCATGCAGATGGACGTGCTGGTCTTGACGATCGTGCTCTGGGCGTTGCTGGGAAAGCTCGCGGACGTTTTGGCGAGAAGGCTCGAGCGCTCGCTGCTTCCGTGGCAGCTGCGGGCTCAGCGCCTGGACGCGGAGGCCGTATGAGCGCGCGAAAGCCATCCCCCGGAGGGGCCAGCGTAGTGCTCGAACGCCTGGAAAAGCGCTTCGGCGAGCGCGAGGTGCTGCGAGGCATCGACCTCGAGATCGCGCCCGGCGAGTTCATCGCCGTGGTCGGGCGAAGCGGCTGCGGCAAGAGCACGCTGCTCCGCGTGCTCTGCGACCTGGAGCAGCCGAGCTCGGGCAGCGCGCGCGTGCTGCGCGACGGCGCCCGCGCCGAGGTGCGCGTGGTGTTTCAGGAGCCGCGGCTCTTGCCGTGGAAGTCCGTGCTCGACAACGTCTGCATCGGCGCGCAGCGAGGGACGGAATCGAGGGCGCGCGCCGTCCTGGCATCGGTCGGGATGGACGCGCGCGCCTCGGAATATCCCGGGATCCTCTCGGGCGGACAGCGACAGCGGGTCGCCCTGGCGCGGGCGCTCTTGCACTCGCCCGACGTGCTCCTGCTCGACGAGCCGTTCGGCGCGCTCGACGCGCTCACCCGGATCGAGGCGCAACGCTTGGTCGAGCGGCTCTGGGCAGAGCGCGGCTTCACGGCCGTGCTGGTCACGCACGACGTGGGTGAAGCCGTGCTGCTCGCGGACGGCGTGCTCGTGGTCCAGGAAGGCCGAATAGCGGCGAGCTACCGCGTCGATGTGGAACGGCCGCGCCGGCGCGAGCACCCCGAAGTCGCCCGGATTTCCGCGGCGGTACTCGACACGATCTTCGACGCCTCGCCCGATTCGGGCAGCACGGAGCGCTCGATCCGGCGCTCCGGCGACTACCCGCGGGGGCTTTACACCGAGAAAGCAGTGAGCCATGGCACCCTCTAGCACCCTGACTTGGCGCAAGCGCCTGGGCGGACCGGATCTTCCGTACGTCGACAGCCGCATCTACACGGACCCCGAGATCTTCGAGGAAGAGCTCGAGAACATCTGGCGCCGGACCTGGGTGATCGCGCTGCACGAGAGCGAGCTCCCGGAGCCCCTCGACTACCGGACGGCGACCGTGGCGCGTGAGCCGCTGGCGATCGTGCGCGGAGAAGACGGCAAGATCCGGGCTTTTCTCAATGTTTGCCCGCACCGCGGCGCGGCGCTGCTGCGCGCTCCGTCGGGGAACTTGAATGAGCCGAACCCCTCCGGAAGCCCGAAGCGGATCACCTGCCTGTTCCACGCCTGGCAGTTCGACGCAGAAGGGCGTTGCCTGTCGATCCCGAGACGCAACGCGGGCTACCAACAGCGGCTCGAGTGCAGCCAGGCCTCGCTTCACTCCGTGGCTTGCGAGGTCGGCGCAGGCGGCTTCGTCTGGGTGAACCTCGGACCGAACCCGCCGCCGTTGCGCGACCACCTGGGCGCTGCCTTCGATGCGCTCCGGCCGCACCTCGAGAGCGAGCCGCTCGAGGTCTTTCACCACCACAAGGCGATCGTGAACGCCAACTACAAGCTGTGGCACGACACGAACAGCGAATTTTATCATGATTACATGCACCACTTCAATCGAGTGACCAGCATGAAGCAGCCTGGTTACTACGATCGGAAGTACCAGGCCTTCGACAGCGGGCACGTGACGGTGAGCTCGATGGTGGTGCAATACACCGCCTATCAGCACGAGCAGCTGCCGCTCGCCCAGAGCCGCAACTACTCGTTCCCCGGCATCGAGCAGAACGGCTGGAAGCTGCTCGATCTGTTCCCGGGCGCCACGTTGAACCTGCGCGGCTCGGCCCTGCGCGTCGATACGGTCACGCCGCTGTCGGTCGACCGCACGCTGATCGAGTTCCGCGGGCTCGGGCTCGCGAGCGATAGCGCCGAGGTTCGCGCTCGGCGCGTCCGCGACCACAACACGATCTGGGGCCCTTTTGGGCGTAATTTGCCGGAAGATCTGCTGGGCGTGACGAACCAGGGCATCGGCATGCGCCGCGGCTCGGAGGGGCTGCACGTCCTGCACGGGCGCTTCGAGGAGGCGGGCATCCACGACGAGCTCGGGCTCCGGCATTATTACTCCGAGTGGTCGCGGCGCATGCGCCGTCCCGCCGGCGAGCCCCACGCGGGGTTGCCGTGAGCTCGCTCTCGCTGTTCGAGCTCCGAACCCAGCTCGACGAGCTCGTGCAACGGAGCGCTCTCTACCTGGACGAGGAGCGCTTCGGCGAGTTCCTGGACTTGACCGCGCAGGACTTTCGCTACGTGGTCGAGGCCTTCAGCCCGGAGCTCAAGAAGGGCATGACCTGGCTCGAGCACGATCGAGCCGGGCTCGCGGCGCTGATCGAGCTGTTGCCGAAGCACCATCGAAACGGCGCCTCGTGGCTGCGCCAGGTGGTGCTCGGCCCGGTGATCCGGAGCGCGGGCGCCGCCGAGAGCGTGAGCTCTGTCACGATCTTTCACACCGCTTTCGACATCGGCGACGCGCACGTCGAAGCGGGCACCACGCGGCTATTCGCCGTGGGGCGCTATCACGATCGATTTCGCGAAGAACGAGAGCGCTGGCTCCTGGTCGAGCGCCGAGTGCGGATCCAAACGCGCGAGCTCGGGGTCGGCTCCCATCAATTTCCTTGAGGTAAGCCAATGGACATCATCATCGTCGGTGGTCGAAGTGAGGACGAACGACGCATTCGAGAGCTCGGCGCGAGCGCCGGCGTCGAGCTGGAGCCCCGGCACGCGCCGTACGGCCTTGCCGGGGATGCGGCGGAACAGCTGGGTCGGCCATTTTCAGCCCGTTCGCCGCGAGCCATCGTGGTCGTGGCGCAGGCGGCGCCCGAGCTCGGCTTGCGCGTCGTAGCGGCAATCCGAGGCGACGCGGCGCTCGAGCGCTCGGCCCTGCTGCTCGCGGTCGCGCCTCCCGAGACCGTGCGGCTCGACCCAGCGGGAGGCTTCGACGATTTCTTGATCGCGCCGTTCGCCGACGAGGAGCTCTACGCGAGGCTAGAAGCGTTCGAGTGGCGGCGGGACCTGCACCAGAGCGAGGGACGACTGACCGTGGCCGGCTTGGTCGTGGACAAGGCCGGCCACGAGGTGCGGCTCGAAGGGCGCCCGGTGCGGCTCACGCAGAAGGAGTTTCGCTTGCTCACGTACTTGTGCGAGCGGCGCGGGCGAGTGCTCACCCGCGAGCAGCTGCTATCGCGGGTCTGGGGCACCAGCTACGGTGGCGGGCTGCGCACCGTCGACATTCACGTGCGCAGGCTGCGCGCCAAGCTCGGCGCCGCCTTTCCGCTCGAGACGTTGCGAGGCAGCGGCTACAAGCTGCGCATCGATCCGCTGCCCGAGACGGCCCTTTCCGCGTGACTCGTCAGTCGGGACGGCGGGCCAGCAGCTTGCCGTCGGGGTCGACGTGGATTTCCCACTTCTTGTCGCCCTCGTAAAACTCGATCTCGTACAAGGTCTGGCCCCGTTTCACCTCGCGCTCGATCTCCGTGATCTTTCCGGCGCCGACTTCGCGCTGAACGGTGGTTTGAACGGGCTTCGGCAGCTCGTCGAAGGTGAGGTCGTCCCCGGCGAAGGCCAGGCTCGAGGAAATCAACAGGGCGGGCAGAACCGTGAACGTCGTGAGCCACTTCATGCCGGGGAGTCTTCGTCCCTGCCTCGATCCTCGCAAGAGCGCCGCCAAACGGCACCCAAACGGGCGAGCTGCCCAGCCTGGCGCGTGAAATGTAGAATGGCCGGATGCGGATTCTCGTGGTCGATGATCACGAAGAGGTTCTGGAGCTGGTCGGGCGCGCCTTGATGCGCGATCAGCACCACGTTTCGACGGCCTCGAGCGCCGAGCAGGCGCTGTCGATGCTCTCGGAGCAAGGCGTGGAGCTGATGATCGTGGACCTCGGCTTGCCAGGAGTTTCCGGCCTCGAGCTGTGTCGCACGCTGCGAGCCCGCGGCAGCGAAGCGGCGATCTTGATCCTCACCGCCGAGAGCGCCGTGGCCTCGCGCGTGCGCTGCCTGGACGCGGGCGCCGACGACTACCTGACGAAGCCGTTTGCCGTCGCCGAGCTCCGGGCGCGGGTGCGCGCGCTTTCGCGCAGGACGCGCTCCGTTCCGTTGGCCCGGATCCCGAGTCAGGGCGTGGAGCTCGATTTCGCACGGCGCCGCGCCCTCGCGGCGGGCAAGCAAGTGCCGGTCACCGGGCGCGAGTGGGAGATCCTCTCGATGCTTCACGCCGAGGCAGGGAGGGTCGTCCCGCGTTCGGCCCTGCTCGAGCGGATCTGGCGCGACTGCGGAGACTCCGCCGCGGCGAGCCTCGAGGTCCTGGTGGGCCGGATCCGCAAGAAGCTCGGCGAGGGCATCGTGCGCACCGTGCGCGGCGAGGGTTATGCGTTCGGCGAAGAATGAGCGCGGGCGGGCCCCGAGCGGCGTCGGGGAGCGCGTGGCACGGGTGGCGATCGTGTGTGCGGCGCTCGGCGGCTTCGTCGCGGCGGCCACCGCCATCGTCGCCGTCGATCGCTTGATCTCTGAGCAAGCCGAGCAACGCCTGCTCGCCGCCACAGTCACGCTGGCCGGCGAGCTCGACGAGCACAGGAAGCGCCCGCTGCGCGACGTCATGGGCGAGGTGCTCGAGGACGAGAACGAAGAAATCCTCACGAGCGGCATTCGCCTGGCGGTGGTCGAGCGCGGGCGAGTCGTCGCCGGTGATACGGCGGTGCCTGCCATCGAACACGGCGTGTGCGGCACCTTCGACGGTGTGAAGGGGCGGATCCGCGCCTGCGCCCGGGGCTACCGCGGCTGGTCGTTGGTCGCGGCGCAGCCCACCAACGAGCTCCGGCTGCACGTGATCTACGCGCTTTCGTTGCTGCTCTCGCTGGGCCTCGGAGGGCTCGCGGGCGCGCTCTCCGGCCGCCGGCTGACGCGCTGGGCCGTGGGGCCGTTGCAGGCGCTCGCCACCGCGCTCCGCGGGTCGCGGCCCGGCCGAGCTCACGTGCTCGAGATCGGAGAGCCGAGCGACGTGCGCGAGGTCGAGGAAATCCGCGAGGCGCTCGCCAATCGCGCGCGAGAAATCGAGCGCCTGCTCGAGCAAACCTCGCGCTTTGCCGCCGATGCGGCGCACGAGCTGCGCACTCCGCTGACCGTGATGCGCACGGAGCTCGAGCTGATGCTCGAAGAAGGCGCGCACGACACCGCAGCGCTGTCGCGCGTGATCACGCGCGTGGAGCGGCTGACCGAGCTCGTGAACCGTCTCTTGATCCTGGCACTGCCGACCGGCAACCTGTCGTCGGGGTTCGAAACCGTCGCGCTCTCCGAAGTCGCGGAGGACGTCGTCGCCGAGCTTCCGCCAGCACAACGCGAAAGAGTGCGGCTCGAGGCGCTGGACGAGGGCATCGTCCACGGCGATCCCGAGCTGCTCCGTTCTCTGGTCGCGAACGGGCTCGGGAACGCGCTGAAATTCGCGCCCGAGGGCAGCGTCGAGCTGCGGATCACCACGCGCGAAGCTCCCGAGAGCACCATCCCCGTGCTGGTCGCGCTCGAGGTGAAGGACCAGGGGCCCGGGGTTCCGGCCGAGCTCAGGGAACGAGTCTTCGAACCGTTCCGGCGGCTGCGCACCGGCTCGGAGCCGGGTCACGGATTGGGCTTGGCCCTGGTCGGTCACATCGCGCGGGTGCACGGCGGCATGGCCTCGCTCGAGGACACCGAGCGCGGCGCGCACCTCGAGGTGCTGCTCCCCGGGTGGAGAGCGCCTTGATGGCGATGTCTCGTGATCCGCGCTCCGCCCTGTAACCGCCGGAAGCGGGCGGCGTACCGAAGCTGACCGCCTGATGCCGGCCCGCTACGGGCCGAAAAAGGAGCCTTCGTGACCGCCTCGTCATTGCTGTCCGTGGCGCGTGAACGCGCCGTTTCTACGCTTCGCAAGCTCGACTGGGTCGGGCCACTGGTCGCTCGTGTCACGCTCGGCGTGCTGTTCGTGAGCACCGGCTGGGGCAAGGTCCATAGCCTCGACCGAGTGACCGGGTTCTTCTTCGAGCTCGGCATTCCTGCCCCCGCGTTCCACGCGCACCTCGTGTCGTACGTCGAGCTGCTGGGCGGCGCGCTGCTGATCATCGGGCTGTGCTCGCGGCTCGCGGCGCTGCCGCTCGTCGTCTCGATGGGCGTGGCCATCGTCACCGCGCAGCGTGAACAGCTCCACGGCCTGCCCGACTTGTTCGGGCTCGTCGAGTGGACCTACCTGGTGCTGCTTCTCTGGGTAGCGCTCGCCGGCCCTGGGAAGGTGTCACTCGATCATTTGCTGTTCGGGCCCGCTCGCGCGCGCCAGGGCCGCTTCGACTTCACTGGTTCATCTCTCGACTCTCACCAGACCACCTGAAGGAATCACGAACATGACCTCGATCTTGATGGCAGCAGCAATCTCCGGAATCATCGGCGGCGCACAGGCCGCTCCCTCTTCGCCCGCGTTCACGGGCGACGGCAGCGTCGTGGCGCAGCAGCTCGACGACTCCAAGAAGGACGGCAAGCACGCTTGCAGGGGCCAGAACGCCTGTAAGGGCCAGGGTGGCTGCAAGAGCGACAAGCACGCCTGCAAGGGCCAGAACGCCTGCAAGGGCCAAGGTGGCTGCAAGGCCTGAGGCCCGTCAGCTGCGCACCGGGGCAGCCGGAGGAAGCTCTTCGGCTGCCCATCGGCATTTCGAGACTTTGAAACGAGGGCACACCATGCAACCGCGCTTCGGCTTCGAGAACCTGGGCATCGGCATCGGCTTACGCACCGCGCACTATCAGGAGATCCTGAGCCGCTGGCCAGCGATCGACTGGTTCGAGGTGCTGAGCGACAACTTCATGCACACGCAAGGGAGGCCGCTCGAAATCCTCGACCGGATCGCGGAGCGCTACCCGCTGGTGATGCACGGCGTCTCTTTGTCGATCGGCTCGACCGACGCTCTCGATTGGGATTATCTCCGCGAGCTCAAGGCGCTGCGAGCTCGGATCGGGGCTCGCTGGGTGTCTGATCACTTGTGCTGGACCGGGGTCTCGGGACGCAACACCCACGACCTCTTGCCGATGCCGCTCACCGAAGAGTCGCTGCTGCACACGGCGCGGCGGATCCGCCAGGTACAGGATTTTCTGGAGGCGCCGCTCGTGCTCGAAAATCCCTCGACTTACGCGAGTTTTCGCTGCGACGCGCTCACCGAGTGGGAGTACCTGAAAAGCCTGGCCGAGCTCTCGGACTCCGGGATCTTGCTCGACGTGAACAACGTCTACGTGAGTGCCAAAAATCACGGCTTCGATCCCGAACGCTACCTTTTGGGCTTGCCCATGGAACGCGTGGTGCAGATCCACGTGGCCGGGCACACCGACCACGGTACGCACGCCATCGACACGCACATCGGACCGGTCCCCGATCCGGTGTGGAAGCTCCTGGCGAGAGCGCGCGAGCTCGGCGCGGAGGCGCCCGTGTTGCTCGAGTGGGACGCCGAAGTGCCGGCGTTCGACGTCGTGCTTTCGGAAGCGCTGCGGGCGCACGACGACCTGCCCTCTCCGGCCGCGGCAGGTGCGGCGTGACGGCGCAGGCGCTCTCGGATCTGCAGAGCTGGTTCGCGACCAGCGTGACGCAGCCCGGCGGCGTCGCGAACCCCGCATTGGCCGAAAACAAGCTGCGTAGCGGGCCGAGCCTGTCGGCCGTCGAGTGCCTGCAGATCTACAACGACGGCTACTTCGCTCGGCTCATCGAGTGCTTGAGCGACGATTACCCGGCTCTTTCATCCGCGCTCGGACCCGAGCGGTTCTCTCGGCTCGCGCGCGAGTACATCGAGCAGCGGCCGTCGACGGGGCGGAGCCTCAACGCCTACGGCCAGCACTTGCCCGATTTTTGCCGCGGGCGCGCGGAGCCCTGGGCCGCGTTCGCTTCGGACCTGTCGCATCTCGAATGGGCGCTGGTCGAGGTCGTGCACGCGGCTGCTCCCGGCGGGCTCGCGGGCGACGCGCTCGCCAGGATCCCTCCCGCGGCCTGGCACACGGCGCGATTCATTCCGAGCCCGGCCCTGCGCGTGCTGACCTTCGAGCATCCCGTCGGTGAATACTTGCGGCAGTACCTCGACGGCGCCGCGCCGGAAATCCCCGCGTCCCGGCGCTCCGCGACCGCGGTCTGCCGGCAAGGCCTCACGCTGTGGCGCGTCGAGCTCACGCTGGACGCAGCCTCGCTGCTCGAGGAGCTGGTCGCTGGGCAGCCGCTCGGCGCGGCGCTCGCCCGGCTCGAACAGCGAACCCGCCAGCCCGCCGCGCTCCTAGAGGCCCTGCCGGTCTGGCTCCGAACCTGGGTTTCCAGCGGCTTTTTCGCAGCCATCGAGAGCTGAGAGCCCGGCTCACTCCGGTCAGCTGGCTCGCGCGTTCCGCTTGCCCGCATTCAGGCGCGCGAGCGGTAGCTCAGAAACGCGGCCCCGAGCAGCATGGCCCCGATCGCGGCAGCCCGTCGAGGCGGCAACGTGACTCAGCTCAGGAGCTGGCCGGGTCGACTTCGCCTTCGGGTTCCGGTTTCGCACGGCGCCGGGCCAACCAGAACAATAGCGCCGGGAACGCCACGAGCGTGATCACCAGGTTGATCCCGAAGCCGAGGTTGGCGAGGGTGCCGATCGAGTTCAGACCCGGGTGGCGGGCCATGATCATGGCTCCGAAGCCGACTGCGCTCGTGACCAGGCCGCCGATGATGGCGCGGCCGGTCTCGCGGTAGGCCTTCGCAAACTCCGTCTCCGACAGCCCGAACCACGACATCAGGTGCACGCCCGCGTCGATGGTGGTGCCGATCAACACCGGAACCACCACGATGTTGAGGCTGTTGAAGCGCAAACCGGTGACGGCCATCACGCCCATCAGGCCGAACACCGAGAACGCCGTGGGCAACAGGCACAACAGCGCGGTCGTCAGGCTGCCCATCGTGAGCCAGGTGGTGAGGAGCGCGAACCCCACCGAAACCCCGAGCACGATCGGGATCTCGTGCTCCACCATGTCCAGGATATCGACCAGGATCATCGCCTCGCCGGCCGCGGAGATGTGGGTGCCTCCGCCGAGGTGCAGGTTGCGCACCTCCTTCGAGAGCTCGCGCAGCTGCTCGGCGTCGCCCATGTTGATGCGGGTGTAGACGACGACGAAGCGGCCGACCTCGCCCTTGGCAGTCTCGAAGCGGGAACGCAGCGAGGGGGGCGCGTCGTGGATGTCGAAGGGCAGGGCCGACGTCAGCTCGAGGCCGCGTTCCAGCTCCCGGCGCTGGTCGCCTTCTACCTTGGCGGGATCGATCTGCTTCAGGTTCGCGTGGATCCGCTCCAGCACCGCGCGCTTCTCGGCCTGGTGTGTGGGGATCACGTCCTCGATCGTGGCCACGAAGTCGAGCGTCGAATTCTTGCCGCGCTCGCGCTTGCGGAGCTCGAGCTGGTTCGCGGCTTCGCGGGCGGCTTCGGCGGTGTCCGTCAGCACCACGACGGGTGTCTGCGAGTAACCGAGCACGCTGTTCACGCGCTTGTCGAGCTGAACCGACGGCAAGGACACGTCGTCGAGCGCGGAGAAGTCGTAGTTGAAGCGGACGTCGGTGGCCTTCATGGCCAGCGGCGCGAACACCAGCAGCGCGCCGGTGGCGATCGGACGGCGCAGGCGAGCCACGACGCGCGTGAAGGCGTTGTGGCCGGTGACCGCGGCGTGCCGTGTCGGTTGCCAGCCCCAGCGGCTCGCGAGCCCGAGCATCGGCGGCAAGAGCAGCACATAGGCCAGCACCGCCAGGATCATGCCCACGGCGCCAATCACGCCGAACTCGCGGAAGGCGCGGAACTTCGAGATCGCGAGCGCCGAGAACACCAGCGCCGCCACCAGCGCCGCGATCAGCGCCGAGACGCCGGTATGTCGAAACGCGTCGCGCACCGCGCACTCCGAGTCGCAGCCCTCGTCGCGCAGCGCGCCGTAGCGTCCGATCAGGTGGATACCGTGCTCGGTCCCGAGGCCACCGAGGATCGCCCCGAGAAAGCCCGTCAGCAGGTTGACCTGCCCGTAAGCGAGGGCCGTGAACCCGTAGGTCCAGCTGAGCCCGGCGGCTACGGGGAACAAGCACAACCCGACCGCCACGAAGCTCCGGAAATGCAGCAAGACGTACGCGATCAGGATCCCGAACGCGATCAGCGACGCACGCGCCAGATCGCTCGTGATCTCGATCTGCTGGTCGACCTTCTTCTTGTAGGTGCCGGTGACGGCCCAATGAAAATTCGGGCCGTATTTGGCCAGATCCTGCTTGCCGATCGCCTGTTCGACCTCGCCGACGATGCGCTTGGCGTAGCCGAGGTCGGCGGAGTTACCGATCGGCTTGACGAGGATCGCGATCAGCCCCTCCTCCTTGCCGTAGTAGTAGACCTCGCCGTTTCCCTTCAGGCGGCGCTCGGCGCTACCCGCGTACTTCTGCTCGATGTCCGAAAAGTCGAGCGACGGTGCTTCCCCCTCTTCTTCGAGCCCGAGCGACAGCGGGTTCCGCTTGTCGCGCTCGAACGACAGGCGGTCGTCGACCCGCTCCTCGATGGTCTCGAGGTCCTTCAGATCGAGGAAGTAGAGCGCGCGTTTCTCGAAGAACTCCGCGGGGCGCCGGTGCTCGACCGAGCGGACCCCTGGCAAGCGCTCCAGCACCGGCGAAAGCTCGTCGGCGAAGCGCTTCAGCGTCGCCTCGTCGGCGCCCTGACCGACGACCGCGACGAAGCCGATGCCTCCGAAGCGCTCGCGCAGCTGGCGGATGTCCTGGACGCTCTGGAAGCTCTCGGGGAGCAGGTCCACGAGGTTCGCGTTGAGCGTCAGCGAGCGCGCGAAGAACGACCCGGCCAGGAGCAGGGCAAAGCCGAATAACAGCGAGAGCCAGGGCCGCCGGTGACTGCGAACTGCGGCGGCACCGAGCGCCTGCTCCAATCGCCGCATCCAATGCTTCACCGTTGACTGCTCCTACTCGGGGTTGAGAAGGCCGCTCGACCGAGGCGGCGGCGTAGGCAATCACGTGACAGCCCTCGGAGCAACCTAACAGCCGCGGTTCTCAGGCGTTGCCCGTGACGAATGATCGCGGTACGCAGGCGACCGTGGCGGATACGCCCACGAACGAGGAAACGCCGCAGGCCGACGCCGGGCAGGCGGCTTTGGGTCCGACCCCGGCGCCCGGACCCGTCGAGCCGCGGCCGCCGTCCGAGCC